>WRFF01000035.1 GCA_009778945.1 Clostridiales bacterium
AAGCCCGCCGGTAAGCGACCCGTCCCCGATCACACAGACGACGTGAAAATCCTCGCCGCGGATCGTCCTCGCTTCCGCGATCCCCATCGCCGCCGAAACCGATGTGCTTGCGTGCCCGGTATTGAAGACGTCCGACGGATGCTCTCCGGTCTTGGGAAAACCCGAAATCCCTCCATAGCAACGCAGTTTTTCAAAACCTGCCGCGCGCCCCGTCAGGATCTTGTGCACATAAATTTGATGGCCGACGTCCCAGACGATTCTGTCACGGGAGACATCGAAGGCGCGGTGCAGCGCCACCGTCAGTTCCACGACGCCGAGATTGGACGCCAGATGCCCGCCCGTGCGCGAAACCTGCGAGATGAGAAAATCCCGGATATCGTAGGTCAGGAGTTCAAGCTCCCGCTCGTTCATCCGGTGGATATGTTCCTGAAAATCTGTCTGTTTAAAATCCATCATTTAATGCGTTTCTCCAAAGACTGCGCCAGTTCCAGCAGGGATTCACGCGCGCCGTCGTTACCAGGGCACTCTAAAAGCGCGTCTTTCGCACGCGCCGTAAGCGCGCGGACCTGTTCGCGCGAAGCATCCGCGCCATACAGCGCCGGCCAGGTCGCCTTTCTGAGTTTTGCGTCCATGCCGGCGGCTTTCCCCATTTCCGCCGCGTCGCCTTCCGCGTCCAAAAGATCGTCCATGATCTGAAACGCAAGGCCCAAGGATTCCCCGTAGAGAGAAAGCCAAGAAACCGCGTCCTCAGATGCGCCCGCAAGACAGGCGCCGGCCGCCGCCGCCGCACGGAACAGCGCCGCCGTCTTATTTCGGTGGATGAAGTCCAATAATTCCACGGAAACCGTCTGCCCCTCGGCTTCCATATCTGCGATCTGTCCCGCGACCATGCCGCGGCAGCCGCAGGCGGCCGCAATCCGGGCGCCCGCGCGGATATGGCGGCGGAGCCGCTCCGGATCGCCAAGCGACTCGGCCAGGTCCTCCGCAATCCGCTCAAACGCGGCGGAGAGCAGGCCGTCGCCTGCGAGGATGGCAATCCCTTCGCCGAAGACTTTGTGGTTTGTTGGGACGCCGCGCCGCAGGTCGTCGTCGTCCATCGCGGGCAGGTCGTCGTGAATCAGCGAATAAGTATGCACATATTCGATAGCACAGGCGAAAGGCAGCGCCTCCGACACGTCCCCGCCCAAAAAATCGCACGAGAGAAGAAGAAGTACGGGCCGCAGCCGTTTTCCCGGCGCGGAGAGCGTATAGCGCATCGCGTCTTCCAGCGTACGCGCGCGGCCGTCGACCTTTGGCAGCATCGCGGCGAGATGCGCTTCCGTAAGCGCCCGGAAATCCTCGATCTGCGCGCTCATCGCTCTGTCTCCGCGCCTTCCTCGATCACGAGGACGCGGCGTTCGGCGTCTTCAAGCAATGTTTTGCACCGCTGATAATACCGCAGCCCGTCCTCATAGAGCGCAATGGCGTCCTCGAGCGGGACGTCCTCGCGCGACAACGATTCCGACAAGTCTTCCAGGCGCGAAAGCGCGTCTTCAAATTTCAAATCTTCCGCTGCTGCGTTTTTTTCACTTGTTTTCATTTTATCGTTCCTTTCGCCGCTCTCAATTCCGGAGCGCCGCAGATACGCGCCCGCGCGCGTCCGTCCGCGAAGCGCAGGAAAACCTGCTCTTCCGCCCGCAGGGACGCTGCCTTTGTAACAGGCTTACCGCCCTCTCCCGCTACAATCGCGTAACCTTTGGAGAGCAGGTTCAGGGGATTCAGCAATTCAAGGCGCTCCCCTGCCCGGGAGACGCGGTTCCCGGCGCGCTCCATGCGCAGGCGCAGCACGCCTGTGAGGGCATTTTTCCGAAGCGCATACACGGCTTCCCGCTGCCGCTCGATCCGCTCCGTAAGGCGCGCGCGCTGGCGGGCGGGGTCGCCTGCGGTTACCCTCAGCGCGCAGGCGCGCAGGCGCCGGGAAAGCCCGTCCCGAAGCGCCGCATACAGCGCTTCCGTGTCTTCCGCCAGTTCTTCCGTATCCGGCACGGCCAGCATCGCCGCCGCCGTCGGCGTCTCCGCACGCAGATCGGCGGTAAAATCCGCAATTGTAAAATCCGTTTCGTGCCCGACCGCGGAGATGACCGGGATCTTTGACGCGTAGATTGCGTCCGCGACGATCCTTTCGTTGAACGCCCAAAGATCTTCGGGGCTTCCGCCTCCGCGCCCGGTGATCAGCACATCTGTGTCCGGGAAGCGTTCGTTTACCTCCCGGATGCGCCCTGCGATCATGGCCGCCGCGCCGTCTCCCTGTACAAGGGTGGGAAAGATGCGGATAGTCACCACACGGTTCCTCGTTGTGAGGATTTTCACCATATCCTCTACAGCCGCGCCCGATGCGGAAGTCACAAGGGCGATCTGCCGCGGGAACGGCGGGATCGGGCGTTTTCGCGCGGGATCGAAATACCCGCGGGCCGCAAGCAGCGCTTTGCGCTCTTCAAAGGCCTGGGACAGCGCGCCTACGCCGTCGCGCTTCAGTGTCCGGATATTGACCGAATAGGTGCCGTACGGCTCGTAGACGCTGAGATAGCCTTCGCAGACGACCTGCATGCCGTTTTCCGGCATGAAATCAAGCCGGGAGAGGATGCCGGCGGGCAGGAAGCAGGAGACACGCGCGCGGTCATCTTTCAGATTGAAAAACCCATGCCCGGAATCATGCCGCTTGAAACCGACGATCTCACCGGCAATCAGCAGATCCGACAGCGCACCGTCCGAAGCGAGCACACGGCTGACATAGGCGTTCAATTGACTGACACGAATCGGTTTTCTTGCCACAATTACCTCCAAATATATAGTATACCAGATGGGGACGGTCTGGCACGGAGATATTCTTCTCAAAACCCTCTTGCCCTTCCAGGTGAGGGATCTTGATATCGGGTTTTTGAACTTCCGCAAAATGGAGCAAAATCAATTGTGGATTGCGGCAATTGTCACTAAATAACAAAAAAAATGTCAATAGTGACAATTTCTCTTTGTTTTTGTTCATTTTGATTGCTTAAATCGGGCAAATTGTCACTATATAGCTAATATTTCTCTTATCGTGACAATATGGGACGAGAAATTGTCACTATGCGTGGGTTTTTTGCTTTTTAGTGACAATTTGTAAAAAATCAACATGTTTCTTCGTTTTCGTGACATTTTTGCTTAGGGAAGTACTGCTTCTTTAATCAGCGCTTCCTTGGAATCTGACTTGAGAAGAATACAAAGAAAACGCCAAATGTGACAAAATCAGACCGTCCCCCTTTTAGTATTTGCCGGGTACGCCCGCTGTCCAGGTCGTGTCGATCTTCTCTTTGTTTTTGAACGTCAAAACGCCCTTTCCGTCGAATTTTCCCGCAAGGAAGCCGCCCTGGTAGGACCAGCCGCCCGCATCGCGGTAGCTGCCCGTCCCGGACGCAAGGCCGTCTTTGAACCCTCCTTTATAGACGCTTCCGTCCTTCCATGTAAAAGTGCCGGCGCCGGTTACAGCGCCTTCCGTCCATACGCCGGCGTAGTTCCATCCTTTCGGGTTTGTCAGCGTCCCCGTTCCCGCGATTACTCCGGCACTGAATTTTCCCTTATACACAGCGCCGCCCTTCGCGGTCAACTGACCTTCTCCGTCCGGTTTCCCGTCCTGAAACTCCCCTTTATAAACCCAGCCGGCCTTTGCCGTATAGGTGCCGCTGCCCGCAAAGACGCCCTGATCAAAATGGCCCTCATACCGGTCGCCGTTCTGCAGGATGATCGCGCCGTCGCCCACAAGGCTGCCGTCTTTGAGCGTTCCGGTAAGCGTATCGCCAAAGCTGTCTTTCGCCCCCGTCACCTGTTTGTCCGTGTTCAAAGAGATCACGCCGAACGCGTGCAGCGCACAGACGGCCATGAGGACCGTGATCAGGATGCCAATCGGTATTTTCAAAGCGGAAAGCCAGCGCATCATTGTTTTTCCGGCTTCGCCGGCCCCTTCTCCGCCGCCTTTATTGCCTGCGCCACGCAATTCGCATAGAGCTGGCGGCTGTTCTGCGTATCCATATGGATGCCGTCCGGCGCCAGTTCATCCGTATGCTGCTTAATGAGCGTATTCCAGTCCGCGACCGTGACATAGTCAAACTGCTTCGCCAGATCGCGGCAAAACTGCGCGCCCGCCTCCATATAGTCCTTTCCGTACGGCGTGACCAGGATAATCTTATGCCCCGGCGGTATTTTATCGATCGCCACATAGGTCGCGCCCACGGTCCACTCCTGATAATTTGTAAACAACGCGAGCACGACGTATTCGCCGAGCTGCCCCTTCTGATTGTATTGATCGATCATATCCGGCGCGGCGCCCATATTGCGGGATTCCTTCGCATCAATGATCGCGTCGGGCCCGAGCGTCGCCTGCAGCGCCTCGGCTGCGCCGAGCGTCACGCTGTCGCCGAAAACGGTCACCTTGACGTCCGAACCCGGCGGGGCGACGGGCACGATTTCCGTTCCGTCCCCTCCCGTAGGCGCGGCGGCGGCAGGCGCAAGCAAGCCTAAGGGATCCGCAGCTTCGCGCGCCGCCCGCTCGGACGGCGATTCCGGAAGCTTGTCAGCCTGCCCGTGCAGCCCGACGGGATTCAACGCAAGCGCTTGCAAATAAGCGTTATAAGCGCTCATCTGCTGCGTATTCAGGAGCTGTTGCTGCTGTTCGTAATCCGCCTGGATCTGCGTTTTCGGCGGCGCCGAAGCGACAGCCAGACAGGAAAACCCGATCGCAATGGCGCAGGCGGCCGTCAGAACGCGCGCGCCGCGGCGCGGACCCCGGGACACCGCCCGCCGTTCGGGCGCTGCGATCGGGCGCTGTTCGAAGAAACGGAAGGAAACTTCCGCGAGCGCGATTGAAACGATCAGCGAAAGAACCACGATCACGGCGAGCGGCGTGCGCGCGGGGAAAGGCCCCGCGCCCGTCTCTCCCCATTGTTTCATGAGAATGAAGACCGGCCAGTGAAATAGATAGAGGCTGTACGAACGCCGCCCGACGAGCGCGACGAGGCGGATCTCCCGAAACCAAACGAAGCGCTGCAGGCAGAGGATGGCGTACAGGATCAGCGTCGTCAAACCGGCGGCCGCGAGCAGGCCCCAGTGATAGGTCGTAAGCGCCGAAAAGCTCAGGGCCCGCGACAGGACGATGATGAGTACGACAGAGACGGCGATCGCCGGAACGGCGATCACCGGCGCCAGTTCCTTTTTTGGCGTCCGCATCCCGGTGAGAAGCCCGAGCGCGGAACCGGCGAGCAGCGAATACCCGCGGGAGGTCGTCGCATAATACGCCGGCGAAGGGTCGCCGCCGCCGCCGACCAGTGTCTGCATATGGATATAGGCCAGCACGGCGAGTATGCCGCAGCCAATGAGCAGAATACGGCGAATGCGCGCTTCGTCCGCCCCCCTCTTTGTGCCGATAAAGAAAGCCAGAAAGACGAGGAGGCCCCAGCCGAGGTAGTATTGCATTTCGACGCCGAGCGCCCAGGTGTGCACAAACAGATGCGGCAGGAATTGCTGCTCATAAGACGCGCCGACAGCGATTTCATAATAGTTTGTGACCCAGCCGAAAACGGCGGCGGCCTGATTGCCGATCCCGACGCGCAGGTCGGGCGAAACGAGCAGCGCGAGCGCGAGCGTGACGGCCACCATAAAGGCCGCGGCCGGCAGCAGCCGCCGTACGCGCCGGGCAAAAAACCCGATCAGGTCAATGCTGCGTTTGCGTTCATATTCCTTTACAAAGAGCGCCGTGATCAGAAATCCGGTGATGGCAAAAAACAGGTCGACGCCGAGAAAACCGGCGGGCATAATGTTCGGCAGGTAGTGATAGAGGATGACCAGAACGACACCCACGGTGCGAAGGGAATTTACGCCGCGAATCTGGCCGAGATTCATGACAGGCCCCCGCCGGAGGAATCAGGCGCCGCGCCGGGCGCGCGCAGGACGCCGGCAAGCACACCGTTCACAAAAGCCGGCGATTTGTCGGAGCCATAGGCTTTCGCAAGCTCGACGGCCTCGTTCACGGAGACCTTCGGATCGATTTGGTCCACCCAAAGGATTTCGGCGCAGGCGAGGCGCAAAATCGCGCGGTCCACGCTCGCCATGCGGTGCACGGCCCATTTGTCGCTGCTTTCGCCCAATATCGCGTCAATCTCCGAAAGATGCGCGCGCACCGCTTCAAACGCCGCGAGAAAATACGGTAAATCGGGGCCTCCGTCCGCTTCCGCCGGAAAGAGCGATGGCTCGCCAAGAAACAGGTCCCGCGCCGCGTCTGTCCAGTCGCCCGTGGTCTCCATTTGAAAAAGAAGGCGCATCAGCAACTCCCTCGTTTTCCTGCGATAGTTTTTTTGTTTCGGTCGGCTCAATCGCTACGCTTTCCTTGTATAAGCCCGGTCCGGCTCTTACAATATCAGTCAATATGCACACCCTGTATGTGTATATTGACCTCCTTCAGTTTGATCTGAACGCTCTGTTTCAGACCATCCGCAATCTTTTTCTGTACGGTCCAGGCAGTTTCAGGAATAAGCGATCCGAATTCAACGATCAGATAGATATCCAAGGAGATTCCTCCCGCTTCGCTCGTGACGCGGATTCCGCGCACACGCCCCTCGCCGCGTGACAGCAGTTCGCGCGTTTTCTGCACGGCGCCGCCGCTGCCGAGACGATAGACACCCGGCACGGAAAGCGCGGCTTCCGCTGCGTAGGAAGCGATCACCGCCTCCGATACGCGCACCTGCGCAAGCTCTTCCGCTAAGCGATTACCTGCTTCCGCCCCGTTTTCTTCCATGGTTTGCGCCATGATAGTATTATAGCAGACCTACCCTGAAAACATTATGAAATTTCCGTGTCAGGAGCTTCGCCGCTGTCCGTCTGCGACAGGATTTCGAGCGTGATTTTATCGATGCGGCGTTCTTTCCATGCTTCAATCGTGAACTTGCAGTCACCGATCACGACCACTTGTTTTGCCTTGTCGTCCTCATCGGGGATTTCCCCGAGCCGGTCTATGAGCAGGCCGCCGATGGTATCATAATCCTCGGATTCCAGCGAAAGCCCAAGCGCTTCGTTGAGGTCGTCGAGATAAACGTTTCCGTCCACGAACCAAACATTTGCGGAAATCCGCTCCATGCCCGGCTCATCCTTATCGTATTCGTCCTCCATATTGCCCATGACTTCTTCGATCAGATCCTCCGTCGTCACAATACCGGACAGGCCGCCGTATTCGTCGACGAGAAAGGCCATATGGGTCTTGCTCCCCCGCATCTGCGCGAAGAGCTCGGCGATATTCTTGCTTTCGGGGACAAAAAACGGCTTCTGCAGCAATTTTTTGACGTTGACCCGGTTCCAACCGGCCTTCTTCGCCTGGATAATGAAGTCCTTCATATACAGGACGCCGATGATGTCGTCGTTGTCTTTATCGAAAAACGGGATGCGGGAATATCCGGATGAAAGCATTGCGTCCACATATTCGGTCAGCGGTTCGTTGATATTCAGCATGAAAACGTCCGTACGCGGCGTCATTATTTCATCTGCGAGCTTGTCGTCGAATTCAAACACATTGTCGATCATTTCCTTGCCCGTCTTGTCGATATAACCGGTTTTCTCCCCCAACTCAAGGATCGATTTGATTTCCTCTTCGGAATAAATTTCCGCGATCTTGTCTTCCCGGATGCCGAAGAGGCGCAGAATCACCGCGACGGTCTTTGAAAGAAGCCAGACAAACGGGAAGAAGAACCTTGAAACGCCAAGCACCGTACGCGCGGCGTTCAAGGCGATCTTTTCCGGATTTTGCAGCGCGATGCGTTTCGGGATCAGTTCGCCGAAGACGAGATTGCAGAACGCGAGAATGATCGTGATTACGACGACGGCGATCGGCGACGCGCCGGGGATTCCCGACTGCGCCAGCACCACGGAGAAATGGCTCGCGATACCGGTCGCGGCGAGCGCACTCTGCAGGAACCCCGCGAATGTGACACAGACCTGGACAACCGACAGGAAGCGGTTGGGCTGCCCCAGGAGATCGTAGAGCACCCGGGCTTTTTTGTCGCCGTCTTCCGCAAGCGATTTGATGCGCGTTTTGTTCGAGGAGATCGTCGCCATCTCCGCCATGGAAAAGAAGGCGTTAATGAGGATCAGGATAATCAGCAGGACGATTTGCAGGAGCAGGGATCCTCCGGGGTCGGGATTGTCCATAGGTTATTTCATCCCCGCCTGACGCTCCTGGAACGCCGCCATGGCGGGAGCTTTCAGCTTCGTGAAATAATCCGCATAGCGCAGCGGCTCCTTGTCCGGATGAAGAGCCTCTATGGCGACCGGATTGCAGAAAAACGCCATATGCGTGTCCATCACGCGCTTGTCGATCACCTGGAATTTCACCCACGCGACCGCTTCGTCAAGCGCCGGCAGCCCCTCGCGCAGCGTATGCGGGACGTTTTCCCATTTAGAAACGTCGCGGCCGCACTGGAAACCGAAATTCGCGATCACGAACGGATCGACGTTTGCCGGCAGGATCGAAAGGCTGAAAACGCCCTCTTTTTCGATCAGGCTTTGCGTATAACAGGTGTTGAGGACGGAGGCGACGACTGTTGGCGGCTCGCCCATGGAAAGCTGCGCCACCGCGTCGATGACGTGCCCGCCGAACCGTCCGTTCGCTTCGTCCCACACGCTCGTTACATACAGCCCGTAGGTTAGATTTTGCGCCATTACAAGTACATCCATGATTATTTCCTTTCTTCCGCGCGCGTACGCAGCGCTTCTTCGACCGCGACTGCGATTGCGACCGTCGCGCCGACCATCGGGTTGTTGCCCATACCGAGAAAACCCATCATCTCTACATGCGCCGGCACCGAAGAGCTGCCCGCGAACTGCGCGTCGCTGTGCATCCGCCCCATCGTATCCGTCATTCCGTAGGACGCGGGCCCCGCCGCCATATTGTCCGGGTGCAGCGTCCGTCCCGTGCCGCCTCCCGAGGCGACCGAGAAATAGCGTTTGCCGCGTTCCTGGCATTCTTTCTTGTAGGTCCCCGCGACCGGATGCTGAAAGCGCGTGGGGTTCGTCGAATTGCCCGTGATCGAGACATCCACCCCTTCCTGCCAGAAGATCGCGACGCCTTCCCGCACGTCATCCGCGCCGTAGCAGCGGATCGCCCCGCGAGGCCCTTTGGAATACGGAATCTCTTTGACGATTTTCAGCTCGCCCGTCGCATAATCAAACTGTGTCTGCACATAGGTAAACCCGTTGATGCGGCTGATGATCTGCGCCGCGTCCTTGCCGAGCCCGTTCAATATCACGCGCAGCGGTTTCGTCCGGCTTTTGTTCGCGTTCAGCGCGATCCCGATTGCGCCTTCCGCAGCGGCGAAGCTCTCATGGCCCGCGAGGAACGCAAAGCATTCCGTCTCCTCGCGCAGCAGCATGGCGCCGAGGTTCCCGTGCCCTATGCCAACCTTGCGGTCTTCCGCGACCGAACCCGGAATGCAGAACGACTGCAGCCCTATGCCGATCGCCTCGGCCGCTTCGGCCGCGTTCGCGCAGCCTTTTTTCAGCGCGATCGCCGCGCCGGCCATATAGGCCCAGCACGCGTTGTCAAACGCACCCGGCTGGATGCCTCTCACGATCTCGACTATAGCGATACTATAGTCGCAGCAGATCCGCTCGCATTCCTCGAGAGAAGCAATACCGTTTTCCTTGAGCACGCCGTTGATCTTGTCGATCCTCCGCTCATAACTTTCAAATTTCACCATGACGCTCACTCCTCCCGGGGGTCGATGACTTTCGCGGCTTCGCCGAACCGGCCGTAGGAGCCCGTCGCTTTCTTGACCGCCACGTTCGCGTCCGTGCCGTTTCGGATCGCTTTCATCATCTTTCCCAGGTTCACAAATTCATAACCGATGATCTGGTTTTCCTCGTCGAGGGCCAGTTTCGTCACATAACCCTCCGTCATTTCCAGATAGCGCGCGCCCTTGGCTTTCGTCCCATACATCGTCGCGATCTGGCTGCGCATCGGGCCTCCGAGATCCTCCAGGCCCGCGCCCACCGGCAGCCCGCCTTCCGAAAACGCCGTCTGGCTGCGCCCGTAAACGATCTGCAGAAAGAGTTCGCGCATGGCTGTGTTGATCGCGTCGCAGACAAGATCCGTATTCAGGCATTCCAGAAGGGTCTTCCCCGGCAGTATTTCGGCGCTCATCGCGGCCGAATGCGTCATTCCGGAACAGCCGATCGCCTCGACCAGCGCTTCCTCCACAATGCCGTCTTTCACGTTCAGCGTGAGTTTGCACGCGCCCTGCTGCGGGGCGCACCAGCCGACGCCGTGCGTCAGCCCGCTGATATCTTTTATCTCTTTGGCCTGCACCCATTTTCCCTCTTCGGGAATCGGCGCAGGCCCGTGATATGCACCCTTCTTGACCGGGCACATATGTTCAATTTCTGCCGAATATTCCATAGGTTTGCGCTGTCCTTTCTATCCGCGGGGATTCATGAAAAAACTTCTCATCGCGAACCCTCTCGCCTTATGACCGTTTATTAAATTGTTGCAGGGATGTCGCCAATACGTTCACTATATTCTTGAAACGCAGGCACCTCTCCGAACTCCTTTATATATGCCTGAATATATGTCTGGAGCGCGGAGAAATTTTCAAAGATGATATTGTCACAGAACTGTACCGCAGCGTCGAGATCGCCCAGTGTCCGGATCGTCCAGCCTAAAACGGGGATTCCCAGTTTCTCCCGAAACCCTTCGATCCGCCGGTTCGGAAAACTGTTGATTTCAAACGAAAGGAAATCCGGTTTCTTTGCCATAAAAAAGAGCCGCGCGTTCATGATGCCCGCCCGCTCAATGCGGAGCATTTTCTGGTCATCAAATCTCGATGAGAGCAATCCGCAGACAATACTCGGGTCAGTCTTGCGAAACCAGCGGATTACCATCGGGTTGAAAGACTGGATCGCGTATTCGCCCGGATACGCTTTGAGCTGGTCATAGACCGTCTGCTCCAATCTCTTCCGATGCTTCTTGACTTCTACGAGGATCGGCACGCGCCCGTTTATGAGCTTGAGTACCTCCTCAAATGTCGGGACCGTATATTCCGTTTTTCTCAAGCGCTGTGCTTTGATCTGCGCCACCGTTGATTTCTCTATATCAAGATTCGCGCCGGTCATACGCGCCAGATTGTCGTCGTGCATGACGACAGCCTGTCCGTCTTTGCTGAGTTGTACGTCGAGTTCGATTGAGATGCCGGCGCACGCCGCCGCATCAAAAGCGGGAAGTGAATTCTCCGGGTACCGTTCATCATGCAATCCCCTGTGCGCAATCGGTTTTGACCAGATCCATTCTTTACATTGCATATTCTGTTTTTCTTCTCCAGACTTCTTTTTCCGCATAATCCTCTGTTTCTATAATTTCATGAAAAATCCTCGAAAATGCCGCGCCGTTTCTTTGCGCCTGCGTTTCCGCGATGGGAATTATTGTAGCACAGTTCCCCGCCAAGTGTCAAAAACCGTCCCCCACACATGCCTCATGTCAGGATATTCAGATACTGCGAAAGCCTTTCTTTGGTGTAGCCCGAAACCATCTGCACCATCGGCGAAGCGTCGCCGTCCCGATAATAACTGTCGAAACAGTCATAGTATCTTTTGCGGTCTTCGAATTTCACGTCGACAGGCGGATAGCCTGCCTGCATAAGCATCAGGTTGAGTATCAATCTGCCGGTGCGTCCGTTGCCGTCGATGAACGGGTGTATGTCCTCGAAATCCAGATGGAATACAGCGCAGGCCTCAAGGACATGACGCTTGTTCGATAATAGTCCGCGGACAAGGTTTTCCATCTGCACTGGTACAAGATACGGCTGCGGCGGTTCGTGGGCCGCGCCCATGATCGTGACGGGGATTCTGCGGTACACGCCTTTGTCTTCCGGGCGGTCCGTTAGTACCAGCGAATGTATTTCCCTGATGAGCTTTTCGGAAACGGCCGCTTTTTCGCTTACAAGCGAGCAAACATAGAGAAAAGCATCGCGATGCCCGACCGCTTCCAAATGGTCTTTGAGCGGTTTTCGGTCGATCGTTACGCCCTCCAGGACAAGCGCGGTTTCCTGCAAAGTGAGCGTATTGCCCTCGATGGCGTTGGAGTTATAGGTGAACTCGACAAGAAACTCGTCCTGCAATCGTTGCAGCTCGCCCCCAGTAAGCGGGCGGCGGCGCGCAAGCTCGTTTTTCAATTCGTCAATAGAGGAAAAAAGCGCGGCGTATTGTTCCGGGATTTCTTTTCTGCGCAAGCTGCGCCCGTCCATTGGCTTCCATGCGTTTGCGGGAATAAGCCAGGAACGTCCCTCGCGAACGATCCCGTCAATCTTACCCCCCGCGCACAGGACACGGACGCGGCGGTCCGATATACCCCATTTTTCAGAAGCCTGTTTAACTGTCATATAGCCCATAGCGATACCTCGATCCATGTAGACAGCGTAGCATATTATCGGAATAATATCAATTGAATTTCGCGATTTATTATTATATCATTCCGATAACTGGACACAGGGACAGTCCCTGTGTCCAGTCGTGTTAGCCGGTCAGAGCAGAGACGATATGTCCAGCGATGATATATCCCTGGCAACTTCATCAAGCGTTGGATATGATAATTAGCACCTGACTTGACCACAAATTCATAGAAGCGAATTCTCTGTTTGTAGAAACGTTGGAAATCAGCGGTTTTTGAAATTTGCGGATTAAAAATGTGGTTACCTTTTTGCTTCCACCGAAGGGGTTTTGGCATATGATTACAGTGTCCGCACTTCCGGATAAATACCGGAAAAAGATGCGCACATCAAATGGGATCGAACGCGTCAACGAAGAGGCCCGAAGGAGGGCCGCGCCTCCA
>WRFF01000036.1 GCA_009778945.1 Clostridiales bacterium
CTATCGGTGCTCGCGGGCCAGCATCCGAAGGACAAGCGCGTCGAATATTTCAAAACCGCGAAGCTTCGCATCGAGCCCATCGGCGACCTGGTCGTGAACACGGATTTTGACGGCGAGCGCGGCGTGCCGCTGCCGCTGGATATCGGCGTCCTGCCCGGGCGCATCCTCGTGCACACGCCGGAGATAAGCGAACGATAACCATTCGATGAACGAATAACAGCCAACGGATGGGCAAATAATTATTTTGGCACAAAAGGAGAGGAGCAACGGCTATATGAGGATCGTATTGGACGGGATGGGCGGCGACAACGCGCCCGCGGAAATCGTAAAAGGCGCGGCGGTCGCATCGGGGCAGATCGCGCACGAGATCTGTATCGTGGGAGACGAAGAGCAAATCAAACGCGAGCTGTCCCTGCATGAGCATGACCCGAATCATATCTCGATCGTCCACGCGCCGGATGTGGTCGCGAACGACGACAAACCCGTGACCGCGATCCGCACGAAGCCCGACTCTTCGCTTGTGAAAGCGCTGACGCTCGTAAAGAACGGGGAGGGCGATCTTGTGCTTTCGGCGGGCAACAGCGGCGCGCTCATGACGGGCAGCCTGCTGCTGCTCGGACGCATCCCCGGGATCGACCGCCCGGCGCTCGGGGCGCCGTATCCGTTCGCGCCGAAGGACGCGGTCGGGATGCTGATCGACGCGGGCGCCAACTCGGTATGCAAATCCTCAAACCTGATGCATTTCGCAGTGATGGGAAGCCTCTACGCGGAAAAAGTGTTCGGCATAGAAAGTCCGAAAGTCGGCTTGATCAATATGGGCGCGGAGCCGGGAAAGGGCGGCAAAGTCCTGAGAGAGGCCTATCTGCTGCTGGAGGAGATGGGGACGCGCGGGCTCATCCGCTTTATAGGCAATGTGGAAGCGCGGGACATCCCCTACGGCGATGTGGATGTACTTGTCGGCGACGGCCTGACCGGCAATGTGACGCTGAAATTGACCGAAGGCCTCGGCATGGCGCTGATGGGCCTTCTCTCCGAAAAATTTAAGAGCGGGTTCGTTTCAAAGATCGGCGCGGCGCTGCTTTTGCCGAAACTCAAAGAATTGAAAAAGGTGTTTGATTACTCGATCTACGGCGGCGCGCCCGTGCTCGGCGTGCGGCGTCCGGTCGTCAAAATTCACGGTTCGTCAGACTACCGTTCCGTGCTGTACGCGATCCTCAAGGGCGTTCCGTTCGTCGAAAACGACGTGGTGGGGCATATCGGCGCGCGCATAGCCGAGATGGAAGAGATCGGGGAGATCTTGAAAAACGCTCCAAAGCAAGCCACGGAAGACGACGAGGCGTAAACACGGACGATAAAACACAGACTGTGATAACGGAACATCTATCATGACGCGAGAACTTACGGATATTTCAGCATTTTCCGCGCTTGAAGAGCGCATTGGCTACCGCTTTTCGGATCCGGCCCTGCTGGAGCGCGCGCTCAGCCATACCTCCTGGGTCAACGAATCCTCCGATCCTGCGGCGCGCTCCAACGAAACGCTTGAATTTCTCGGCGACGCGGTGCTTGAGCTCGGCGTCAGCGCGCTCCTCTACGAACGCTGCGAGACGGAGACAGCGGCAGGGGACGGTCTGCCGCCGACAGACCGCCCCCCGTTGAACAGCGAAGGCGTGATGACTGCGCTGCGCGCGCGCCTTGTGTGTACGGAAAGCCTTGCGTCTCTGGCGCGGCGGCTTGGCCTCGGCGCTTTTCTGCGGCTCGGGGTCGGCGCGGAACGCGGCGGCGAGCGAGAAAACGCTTCGGTGCTCGAAGACGCCTTTGAGGCCTTGCTCGGCGCGGTCTATCTCGACGGCGGCGAGGAAGCCGCGAGCCGCACGGTACGCCGGCTGTTTGCGTCCGAAGTCGAAGCGCAGGCGGCGCAGCTCTCCGGCGGCGGGTCGGTCTATGACTACAAGACGCTCCTGCAGATCAGGCTGCAAGAAAACGGGCCGATCGAAATTCGCTACGAAATGGTTTCGGAAGAGGGCCCGGATCACGACAAAACATTCATGGTGCGCGTTTCCGCAAACGGCGTCCCGCTCGGCGAGGGCAGCGGCCGGACGAAAAAAGCCGCTGAGCAGGCCGCCGCGCAGGCTGCTTTGGGAAAGCGCTGATCCTAAGAAAATTTACTTGATTTTGTATTCACTTAGAATATACGAGAACACCTTTCTTGTATGTGGCGTCGACGGAAATTGCTTCGCGGGTGAACCCTCCTTCCATTGTGTACGGATCTTTATTGAGGATGACCATGTCCGCATGCTTGCCGACTTCCAGAGAGCCTTTGGTATCCTCCTGGTGGGCTGCCCACGCAGCGTTGATCGTATACAGTTTGAGGGCGTCGTCAAGGCTTACGCGCCTTGCGGGATTGAAGGCGTTCACGGCTCTGTCGATACCAAACAGCGCATCCATGAGCGTAACCGGCGAGTCGGATCCTCCTATGACCATGACGCCGCCATCCATGTACCTGCTGAATTTCTCTACTATCTGAGCTTTCTCTTTGGACATCCAGGCCTCGTTTAAATTCCCGTTTACATTGTCCAACATATCGCCCGTGGCCGGCTGGGTAGCCGCAATGAGGTTCATCTCGGCTGCCATTTTAATGTGTTCATCGCCCGGGAGCGCAAAATGTTCTATCCGGTCCCGCAAATGCTTGATCCCAAGCTCTTTGTCAACCTGTCTGTATATCCATGTGATCTGATCAATCGCTCTCTCGCCGATAGCATGAACCGCAACCTGCATATCCGCCTTTGTGCAAGCGGTGACGAACTCGTAAAGATGCCTGTCCGAGAAGTTTAAAAGACCCCTCGTATACGGCGCGCAGGGATACGCGTCAAAAAAACATCCTGTGATCTGCGGAGGGGAGCCGTCGAGGCTCAGACAGCCGCCGATTTGTTTAAGCCCGTGCTCTTTTACTTTTTCCAGGTCAAATGTCTGCCAATATGGGACAAATTCTATCGGAAGCTCGTCGCGTATACGCAAAAGAATCTCCACATCTTTGTCGTCTTTCACAAACATCCCCTCAAGCGCGTGTACCGTGGTCATCCCCAGGGAGGCGCAGTTTTTTGCAATGCCCGTGTACATCTCCTCAAAATATGAATCCGACAAAGTACCCAGGATACTGCTTATGATATAAAATGAGATTTTATCTTCAAGAAACATGCCGTCCTGCTTAATATAACCCCACTCTTCGGGCAGCGACGCCAGTTCCAAGGCCTTTGTATTGGCAACTCCGCCGTGCACCGTCCAAAAAACAAGCATGACGGGATGGTTGCCGCTGACCCTGTCGAGCTCGCGGATGTCCGGTACGCGCCCGTCCTCCATTTGATTGGGCATGAACATATTGCCGCCGACGATCAGCGTGTCTGAGCCGTCTTTGGCACAGGCTTCCTCAACGATATCCAATATGCCCTTTGAGGTCTTAACGCCCGCAAGCGGCAGGCCATTTCCCATAACGCCCGTCATGCACACGTGCGCGTGTGCATCGACAAGCCCGGGTATCAACGCCCTTCCGTCCAGATTGATGGTTTCCCTGGCTTCACCCGTAAAGTCCGAGTCGCCGAGCGCCTGTATGATTCCGTCTTTAACGGCAAGCCAGCGCTTTTTTGAGAGCGCGCCATCCATTGTGATGACAGAGCCGTTCTTAATAAGCAGATCAAATCCGTTCATGATATCTCCTTCATTTACATAACTTACTTACTCAGTTTTGCCGCCGCCGCCGCTTGCCTCCTTGCGACCACCAGGGGCGCGGTTTCTTTGTAGAAGAGGCTGATTACGAGGACAGCGACCATGCAGAGGCCCAGAATGAAAATGACCGACTGAAGACCGTAGGCGTCTCCGACACGTCCGAGAATAATGGCGCCCACTGTCGAGCCGATCAACTCGCCTGTAAGCTGGTTTGCTCCGAGGATCGTAGATGTGTACCGCGGGTCGCCGGACTCGGCGGGGATCGTTGCCTGCATCAGCGCGCAGATTGCGACGCCGCCCCATCCGAAGAAGGCAATGACAAGCATTACCGGCAGGTTCGCCGGGGCAAGGATAATGCCGAATGACGACAGCAGTCCCATTAACGAACAAATGATAACGAGGGTTTTTCGCCCGAATAGATCGGAAAGTTTCGGCATCAGAACGCCCCATACGACGGAACCGACGCCAAACGCCGACATAACCTCGCTCATCTGAACATTGGTAAAGCCTTTGTTCACGGTCAGGTATCCGGGCATAAACGTCAATGTGCAGACATACCAGCAGAGCAGGAATATCGTCCCGACCATTGACAGGATGATGTTCCGGTGGTTAAGAATCTTCCAGAACGGGACCTTCTCTCTTTTCGCGATATCCTCGCCTCTCTTTTTCATCTCATATTCGTTGCCCGAAGTATTCGGGTTTATGAGAACCTTAAAACAAAAGATTGCAATGATGATACCGGGTATAATCGTTATGACGAAGGACATCCTCCATCCTATAGAGTTCGCAAGCCCGACTTGCACCAGCGGGCCCGCAAGGGAGGATATCGCTCCCGCCGCCGCGACTTGCATAATACCGATATTCATGCCGCGCCTGCTCGGCGTGGACTGCGGAATGATGAAGCTCTGCGATATAGGCATGATCGGCCCTTCAAAGACGCCCATGACAGCCCTAATGACGAGAAGCATGATAAAGCCGGTCGCCACACCGGTCAGCAGCGAACATACCGAAAAAAGCAGCACGAATATACCGAGCAGCACCTTTCTCGACATTTTTGTATCCGCAATATAACCGCCGAAAAGGCCCACGACTGCCCAAGTCACGCTGAACACGGACGTTATTATGCCAAGCTGAGTGTAATCGATGCCGAGATCCGCAATAATATAATTTTGCAGATTCGCGATCGCAAAACGATCAAACAAAACAAAACCGAACGCAATCGCCAGAATGATAACCATCTTATTCTCATAGCCCTTGGGCAAGCCCTTATGCATCGGAATATTTTCGGCGGTCGGTTCGCTGACATTGTTACCAGTATTCGTATCCATAATGATGATTAACTCCTTTCAATAAACTAAAAAATCTTCGCCGTTGATTGCCTATTCACTGATCGACGGCTTTAAAATTTCCTGATAAGAATCTACACGGCGATCCCGAAGCAGACGCAGAATGTCCCTCGCGCGCCTGACTTCATCAAGATCGAGTTCGGCAACAATGAGGTCTTCTTTGTACATCGCCCCTTCCGTGACCATGTTTCCCCATGGATCGGAAACGAAGCCCCTTCCGTAAAAGTCCAAGTAACCGCTTCCGTCAGTGGCGTCTTCCCTGCCGGTGCGGTTGCATACGCAAACGTAGAAAGTATTGTGAATGCCATGACCTCTTATCGCGTCCACCCATGTCTGAGATACATCCTCCTGATTGTCAGGGTCGGTTCCGATTGCGGAAGGATAGAAGATGAAATCCGCGCCTTTAAGCGCCAGTATACGCGTAGGTTCGGGGAACCACTGGTCCCAGCAGATCAGAACGCCGAATTTGCCGTATTTCGTCTTCCAGACGGTGTAGGGGGAATCTCCCGGCGTAAAATAATACTTTTCGTTGTAATGGGGGCTATCCGGAATATGGTGTTTACGATAAACACCCAGAATCTTCCCGTTGGCGTCGATCACCGCGGCGCTGTTGTAGTAAACGCCGTCAATAGCGTATTCAAAGAAACAGCTAACGATGACCACATCCAGTTCCTTCGCAAGAGACTGCATCCTTTTGTTTGTTGGGCCGTCGACGGGTTCCGCCCGAAGGCACTCATTGCGGTCGTGGATCTGAGCGAAATACAAGCTGTTGAACAGTTCCTGCGTACAGATGGCTTTTGCGCCTTTTGCCGCCAGTGCTCTGATTTGTTCTTCAGCTTTTTTGATATTTGCTTCTGTGTCGGACACGCACGTGAATTGGGTCATACCGATTGTCAATTTCCCTTTACTCATAATATCTCCTTCCTATTTCCAAAGTTTCCGTCGAGATGACAGAAAAAAATGAAAACACTCCATTAAATATTTGAAATAATTGAAAAGAATCAGTTTGATATATTTAAAAAATATCTCTTTTATCATGCTATTGTTGGTAAAAATGCGAATAACAAACAGGGTGTTCGCATTTTTACTAATCCTGCGCCCGCAAAATCAGTATATTTAAACTATTCAATCAACGTTTCTCGTCTGTTTATTTTGCGAGGAGGTCTTTTCTTATGGAAATCAGATGGAACACCCATGGTATGGGCAAGCTTTCGACCAGGACTTTTGTCAGCGACGAAAAACAGGGATTCCTTGTTTCCTCCGTCATTATCATGGGACAAAAGGAGTGTGTGCTGGTTGACGCGCAATGGTCGATCGCGAACGGGCACAGGGTTGCGGCCGAGATCATCGAAACAGGGCTTGACCTCAAGGCCATCTATGTCACACACGCGCACCCTGATCACTATTTCGGCCTGGAGCCTATCGTTGACACCTTCCCGAACGCAAAGATCTACGCCGTTCCGATCGTCTGCAAATACGTGGCGGAGCAATTCGCCGACAAAGCGACGCATTGGGAGGACATTATCGGAAACAACAATGTCCCGAGGCGCCCGATTCCGGTCGAGCCTCTTCTGGAAGACCACATTGAGCTCGAAGGGGAACGGATCGAGATCATCCCCCGGATGATGGGCGATATGAGGTACAACACGGTGGTGTGGATCCCGTCGATCAAGACGCTGATCGCCGCGGACGTTTTGGAAATGTATACGCATTTGTTTATCTGCGAAATCACGAAGGAAGACCGGGCGCAGTGGATCAAGGATATCGAGTATCTGGAGACGCTGGGAGCGGAGGTCGTGATCCCCGGGCATATGAAACCCGGCACGGCGTGGGACAACAGCGTGTTCGATTATTGCAAGACTTATTTAAAGGTCGCGGAAGAACAGCTGGAGAAATGCGAGACCGCGGCCGACTTTTTCCTGACGATGTGCCAGTTGTATCCTGATTCCGTCCTGATCACTTTGAGCAACGAGATGAACTCCATGGTGCTGAAAGGCGGCCGCGAATGGCAGCTCTGGAACGAGGACTAAAGGAGGGCGGAGCGATGAGCGAACTTCTTAAAGGGAAAACGGCAATAGTTACAGGCGGCGGGACAGGCATCGGAACGGCGGTTGCAACCCGCTTTGCCGCCGAGGGCGCGAAGGTCCTGATCACAGGCCGCCGCGAAAGCCTGTTGGCCGAAGTGCAAAACCGGCTTCCCGAAGGCAGCGTGCATATTTTTGCCGGCGATGTTGTCCATGACGCCGAAGCGATGGCGGCGGCGGCGCTTACCATAAGCGGCAGGATCGATATCCTGGTCAACAATGCCGCGGTGGATCCGGAGGGAACCGTGCTGGATATGCCGGAAGAGGAGTGGAGAAAGGCAATCGAGATCAACCTGACCGGGCCTTTCCTGATGATGAAAGCGGTGCTTCCGCATATGATCGAGGCGGGGAAAGGCGTTATTATCAACATGTCCTCGCTCGCCGGGCTCCGGTGTATTCCTTCCATGGCGGCGTATTCGTCCTCAAAGGCGGGCCTGATCGGGCTGACCAGGGCGACGGCTTTTGACTTCGGAAAATACGGGGTCCGGGTGAACGCCATCTGCCCGGGCCCGGTCAAGACAGAGGCAATGGACAGGGCCATGAGGCCGCTTGCCGCCGAACTCGGGATTGATATCGACGGCGCGTATGACCAGCTTGCCGCTTTCCTGCCGCTCGGCAGGTCGGCGGACGCCTCGGAAATCGCGGGGACGGCGTTGTTTTTGGCAAGCGATGACGCGTCCTTTATCACCGGCGCTGTCATAAGCGCAGACGGCGGTGCCACGATTGTCGACCCTTGCGGGCCGGCGCTTGGGCCGGACGGAAACGTGTCCGGAGACCATTGATCCTGACCGGCGTGACTTCCTGCTTTTCCGCGCCGGAGCGATAGCGTTTGTGTGAAGTTTTATTTTAAAAGGAGGCAATATTATGGATGACAACCGGACTGCGGAATCCTTTGGATACAAGCAGGAACTCAAACGGGTCTTAAGTTTTAAAGACCTGATCTTCTACGGTCTTGTGTTTATGGCCCCGATTTCATGCATGATTTTCTTCGGTCTGCTAAGTACTGTTTCATCGGGTCACGCCGTGCTCGCTTATGTTATCGCATTTGTCGCGGTGGCTTTCACGGCGGTCGGCTACGGGGAAATGGCGCAGGCTTTCCCGCTGGCCGGATCGACGTACAGCTACACCCAGCGGTCGGTCGATCCGCATGCGGGGTTCGTCGCCGGCTGGCTGGTGCTGCTCGACTATTTTGCGCTGCCGATGATCGTCAATCTCACGAGCGCGAGTTATATGAACGCGTTTTTCCCGCAGGTTCCCATCTGGGTATGGGGCGTTCTCTTCATTCTGATCTGTACGTTCATCAATTACCGCGGGATCGAGATGACTTCCAAGGCGGACAATTTCATGATGTTCATTATGATTGCGCTGATCGTCATTTTCATTGTCCTCGCGGTCCGCTATGTGGTGGTCGGCGGGATCGCGATGACAACGACGCCGATCTACAATCCCGCGACCTTCGCGTTTCCGGGCTTAATTGCGGCCGCAGGGATAGCCATCGTCAATTTCCTCGGCTTTGACGGGATCACGACGCTTTCGGAGGAGGCGAAGGACGGCGGAAAGAAAATCGCCCTCGCGATCCTTGTGGTGTGCGGAATACAGGCGGTCGTATTTATCGTCGTCACCTATTTCGCGGCGCTCGTCTATCCCGATTACACCGCCATCAGCGATCCCGCGACAGGGTTTCTGCCCATTGCCACCCAAATCGGGGGCACCTTCCTGCGGATCTTCGCGCCGGCGGTATTCATTGTGTCCGGCATCGGGACCTGCCTCGCGACGCAGTCCGCGGCCAGCCGTGTCTTCTACGGTATGGGCCGGGATAAAGTGATCTGGTCGAAATTCGCCTATATCCATCCGAAATACAAATCACCGGTGACCGGCATTCTGATCATGGCGGCGGCTTTTATCTTCGGCACGATCTTCCTGCAATACGGTTTCATCGCGGATATGATTTCTTTCGGCGGGCTTTGCGGCTTTATCTGCGTGAACCTGTCGGTATTCACTTTCTATTTCCTGAAGAGGCGCGCGGGCTCGTACAACGTGGTCAAGCATGTGATCTTCCCGATCCTCGGGATCGCCGTCAGCGCTTACCTTATTTACGGGCTCGGCGACATCGCGCATATCGTCGGGTTCATCTGGATGGCAATCGCGATTATTTATGTGGTGATCCGGAGCAAGACATCTCCCGAATTCAACGAACACCTTGAAAATGTGCGCTACAGCGAGAGAAAAGAAGAGGAAGCGTAATAAAAGAGTTTGTGAAAGGACTTGGTGCAAAAAATGCTGAATCAATCGAAGAGTGAAAAACTTACAAAGGAATTTGACACGCTGTATCCGGCGGGCCACTCGAACTTTCGCGGAAAGCTGAGCGCGGGGAAGACGAAGCTCTTTGTCGAGCGGGCGCAGGGAAGCCATGTCTTCGATGTGGACGGCAACGAATACATCGAATACAACGGGGCGATGGGGCCGATTCTTCTCGGCCACCGGCATCCGGAATATGTGAAAGCGCTGCATGAGTATCTGGATTCCCAGGCGACGATCTACGGCACGAACCTGCTCTACGGCGAAAACGACATCGCTTTGGCGGAGCTGCTGGTCAAGCATATCCCGTGTGCGGAAGAGGTCAAATTTTGCGTGACGGGATCCGAAGCCGTGCAAATGGCGTTTCGCATCGCGAGGGCCTATACGGGCAAAAACCGCATCCTCCGGTTCGGCGAAATGTATCACGGCTGGATCGACAACGTGATGGACTGCGTCGCGCGGGAAGGAACAGACTATTCGGAGATGCCGCTGCCCGCGGAAACCCCGGAGGAGCATTTCCAGTTTACGGAAGGCAGAGCCCCCTGGACGGTGGAAGAAAGCCTGGTCATTCCTTACAATGATCTGAAGGCGCTTGAAATCGTTATGGAGAAATACCATGACGAAATCGCTCTCGTATTCGTGGAGCCGATGGTTTCCGACGCCTTCTGTATGCATCCGTTGCCGGGGTATTTCGAGAGGATGCGCGAACTCTGCGATCAGTACGGCGTCGTCATGGGATTTGACGAGATCATCACAGGGTTCCGTCTCGGGCTCGGCGGCGCGCAGGTGTATTTCGGCGTGACGCCGGATATCACCACGCTCGGCAAAGCGATTTCCGGCGGGTTGCCGTTCTCCGCGGTTGTCGGGAAAAAAGAGGTCATGGATGTCTTCCGGACGAAGACCGTCATGGGCGCCGGCACATACAACGGATACGGTCTCGGCGTGTTCGCCTGCCTTACCGCGATTCATCTCTACGAAAGAGACGACTGCGCGATGCTGAAAAACATCTACCGGCTTCAGGACAAATTGTCGGACGGCATGCTGGCAATCGCAAAGAAAAACGGCGTCAAACTGACCATCACGGAGGCGCCGGGCGTATTCTATACGGTGTTTGGCGTAGACGGCGGGCGGCAGAAACCGACCGATCTGGAGCTCGTCGATCACCTCGACAGGGAATTCTATGATCTGTTCCGCTTCTATTTGATGCACGAAGGCGTCGTGGTCATGGCGAACTGCCGATGGTTCATCGGCGGCTCCCATACGGACGCGGACATCGAAAAAACGCTGACCGCGTTTGAAAACGCGCTCGTGAAAGCAAAGACCGAACTTGGGCGGTAGCGGTTTCCCTCGCCGCCGCAGGCCCTGCTATTTATTTATCGAGCAAACCGGTGACGTCCCTCGGAAGAGCGGACGTCATCTGTCTGTAGGATTTGTTCATATGGGACAGATCATAGTATCCCGCGTCCCACGCGATGTCGCTCAGTTTGTCCCCGTGCCGTGCGATAAGATGTGTCAGCGCATTTTGAAAGCGAACGATTTCACATAATTTTTTCGGCTCCAATCCGATATATTCGTTAAACTGTTTTTCAATATACCGGACGCTGTACCCGCTTTGGTCGGCGAGGCGGGAGATCTTCAGGTTGCCCTCATTGTTTATGATCGCGGTTACGGCAAAACGGACGAGAAGCGGGACTTCATCCCTGGTCATCAGTAAAGAGGAAATTTTTTTTTCGCAAAAGGAAACCCGTTCATCAAACGTTACGCATTCCGTCATACGCTCGTCCCATTCGCGGAATTTGCTGTTGATATCGCGGCAGATCATATGCTCAAACGGGTGTCCGTGCACCGGCACTCCGCAAATTGAGAATTCGGAGCCTGTTACGAACCGGATCCCGAAAACGGTGGTTTTCTGATCGTACCGGTTTGTGGATATTCGAAACGGCCCGCCCACAATAAACGAAGTAAGCCCGTTTGAATCATAACAAAAGAGCATGTCCGCACAGGCGTCGGGAACAACGGAGACCTCTTCGGCCTGAAGGCCGGAAGTCTCATATTGATAGAATTCCCATACGAGGTCGTGTATCGGATGCCGGACCGGTATCGAATGTCTGAGAAAACATGTTTTGTTCTCGATAAACGGCTGAATCGGTTTATAACCGTGAATCTCGTACCGCATCGTTCACCCGGAACCGCTTGCCGCGAGTTGTATTATACGATCGTGTCGTCCGCTGGATTTTTGTCAAAAAGTGATGACTTTTTTCTCTCCGGTGTGTGATTCGATCGTTGCGATCACATCCCGCAGATAATACACCTGCGTATTGCCGTCGTTTACCGCGTAGCGGTCCTGCAGCTCCGGATAGGCGTCGAGCATCGACTTTTGCGCTTCGGGGCGCGGATCCTCGATGGCCATCGCCGCAATGCGGATCCAGGTGTCCGACTCCTTGTCAAACGCGCAGATCTCGATCCTGGGATTGGATGTGATTTGCTTTGCGACCGGCTTCCCCTTGCCTGTCTGGATATAGAACTTGCCGTCAAAAATGTTATACGTCCCGAAAGGCCGTACGCGTGGCTGGCTGCGTTCCTCGGTTGCGATAAAATAATATCCGCATTTCTTCAAAAACTCATAAACTTCTTCCATGGCACATACCTCCTGACAGCATATTTCGGGGAACGTTTCCGTATCGGCGCCTCCCCGGACTTTAATTCGAATATAGTATACAACAATCAAAAATACGAATACTATATAATTATGATATATAGTGAAATTTATTATGGATAGCGTGTAATGTTTTTCCGGGTTCCAGGGTTTTATAAATAAAGGATATGATCGCCGTCTTTGCGTTTCAAACAGAGAGGGAGCGCGACCGCTTCACGGTGCTGTACGAACGGTACCGGAACTTGCTATACGCGAAAGCGTATGACATTTTGCAGGACGCGATGCTGGCGGAGGATGCGGTGAGCGAGGCGTATATTCGTGTCTTTCGCAATATGGACAAGATTGAAGGGGTGGATTCGCCGCGTACGGCGGCTTTTCTGGTAACGATTGCAAAGAACACGGCGCTGACGATCTACGCAAAGCGAAAGGAAGAGGCGGTTCCCGCCGAGGATCTTGCGTCGCTTGCGGGTGCGGACCCGCAGGTGCTTGAAGATCTCGTGATGCTTGAACTCACGGGCGAACGCGTAGCACGGCTCGTCGGAACGCTCGACGAACAAAGCAGGCATATCTTTCTTATGAAATATGCGTACGATATGCCGCATCGCGAGATTGCGGCGCAGTGCGGAATGACGGAAAACAACGTAACGGTAAAATTGCATCGCATCCGCCGGAAACTGGCGGACGCGATAGAAGA
>WRFF01000037.1 GCA_009778945.1 Clostridiales bacterium
ACCGTCGTGGCCGTAAAGCACGCGAATCCCTGCGGCGTCGGCTGCGGCGCGGACATCTGCGAAGCCTATCTGAAAGCGTACGAGGCGGATCCCGTCTCGATCTACGGAGGCATCCTCGCGGCCAACCTTCCGATCGACGCGCGCACGGCGTCCGAGATTGGCAAAATCTTTGTTGAGATCGTGATCGCGCCGGGTTTTGAGGAGGATGCGCTTTCGATCCTTGCGGCCAAGAAAAATATCCGCTTGCTCCGGCTCCCGCAGATGGACCGCCCGGCGCCGGCGGGCGCGCTTGACATCAAGAAAGTTGACGGCGGGCTCCTGGTTCAGGACGCCGATGCGGCGCTTTTTGAAGAAAGCGCGCCCGGGCTGGAGTTTCAAATCGTGACGAAGGCGCAGCCCACGCCTTCGGAGCTTTGCGACATGGTCTTCGGCATGAAGGTTGTAAAGCATGTGAAATCCAATGCGATCGTGATCGCCAAAGACGGGATGACGCTCGGCGTCGGGCCGGGGCAGACAAACCGGATCGGCGCGGCGCGCATTGCGATCCAAGGCCCCGATCTCGACGCGGAGGCGCGCGCGCTGCGCGACCTTCACGGCGCTGTGATGGCATCGGACGCGTTCTTCCCGTTCGAGGACTGTGTGGAAGCGGCGGCGGCCGCAGGCGTCACGGCGATCATCCAACCCGGCGGTTCAATCCACGATGAGGATTCGATCCGGAAATGCGACGAATTGGGGATTGCGATGGTTTTCACCGGAGTGAGACATTTCAAGCATTAGAAAATCCTGCGCATCGGAAAAGGGAAGCATATGAGAGACATAAAAATATTATTGGTAGGAGGCGGCGGGCGCGAGCATGCGCTCGCGTGGAAACTTATGCAGAGCCCGCGTGTCTCCGAAATCGTTTGCGCGCCGGGCAACGCGGGGATCGAATCGCTCGCCCGTTGTGTTCCTGTCGCCGCGGATGACATCGACGGGCTCTGTGCCCTCGCGCAAGCGGAACGGCCGGGGCTCGCGGTCATCGGGCCAGAAGTCCCGCTCGCGCTCGGCCTTGCGGACAGGCTCTTCGCGCTCGGCGTCCCGGTCTTCGGGCCGAACGCGCACTGCGCGCAGCTCGAAGCGAGCAAATCTTTCACGAAAGCTTTCCTTGCGCGCCATGGGATCCCGACGGCGGGCTACCGGGAGTATACGGACGCGGAAGCGCTGCGCAAGGACATCGGCGTCTTCGGCTTTCCGATGGTGCTGAAGGCGGACGGCCTTGCGGCGGGTAAGGGCGTGATTCTTGCGCAGGACACGGAAGAAGCGAAGCGGGCGGTTTCCGTACTTATGGAACAGCGCGCCTTCGGCGCGGCGGGCGAGCGCGTGGTCGTCGAGGAATTTTTGCGCGGCACGGAAGCGTCCGTGCTCTGTTTTGTAGACAAAGGCGCGATCGTTCCGATGGAGTCGGCGCAGGATTACAAGCGGATCTTCGACGGGGATGAGGGCCCGAACACGGGCGGTATGGGAACGTACTCCCCTTCGCTTTTATTTGACGAAGAGATGGAGCGGCGTGTGTGCGAGGAGATCCTCCTGCCGACACTTGCCGGTTTTCAAGCGGACGGGCTCGACTTTCACGGGGTGCTCTTTGTCGGTCTCATGCTGACGGCCGAAGGCCCGAAGGTGATCGAATTCAACAACCGTTTCGGCGATCCGGAGACGCAGTCGGTGCTGCCGCGCCTCAAGACGGATTTGCTGGATATACTGCTTGCGGTCTGCGAAGACCGGCTGGCGGAGACGGAGATCGAATGGGACAGGACGCTGCGCGCGGTTTGCGTGGTGATGGCGGCCGGGGGGTATCCGGGGGATTATTCGAAAGGCGACGTCATCGAGGGGCTTGACGCGGCGGCGGAAGACGCGCTCGTGTTCCACGCAGGCACAAAGCGGGACGGTGACGGCCGTATCGTCACGGCCGGCGGACGCGTGCTCGGCGTTACGGGGCTTGGGGCGACGCATGAAGAGGCGCGCGAAAAGGCGTATGCGGGCGTTTCGAAAATTCGTTTTTACGGTGCGCAGTTCCGGAAAGATATCGGGAAATTCTGATCAAAAATATGTACCGGAGATGTAATCGGCATTTTCATAATGATAGTGTATACTGAAGTGTTATGAGAAGACATTCAAAAAGATTCAGAATACTTGTACTCGTGATCGTGATCGTCATCATCGCGGCGCTTGCGGGTACTTACGTGCTGTCTATTTCGACCAATATGCAGGGGGCAAACGCGTACGGCACAGAAGACATTTCCGGGGGGGGCGGAATGATGCCTGTCGATGCGAACGGAAACCCGATCGTCGATACGCCGGCTGCGACGCCGGATACGACGCCGAAGCTGCCATCGTTGCGAATCACGACCTCTCCGCCGTCGGCAATGGATGTCGGACAGACCGTCGATTTGACGTATGAACTGCTCAATATGCCGGCGGATACGACAGTTGTCTGGAGTTCGACCGACGCTTCCGTTGTGTCCGTCGATGAAGCCGGGACAGTGACGGCGGTAGCGCCGGGCACCGCGTGGATCGCCGTGGCCGCCGGCAGCCTCAAGGACGACGTGCCAGTCACCGTCAATGAGCAAGCCGTGCAAAGCGTCGCGATCCGTATCGCCGAACTTGATACCTCGCAAGGGCAGACTTCTTTCGATATTAAAGTGGGCGATATTCTCCATTTGTCCGCCCAGGTTCAGCCGAAAGGCGCCAAGTTCAGCGGCGGATATAAATGGTCGCCGCTCAGCGATCCGGATGTTGCGGCTTTTGACGCGACTACGCGTGAGCTCACCGCAACCAAGGCAGGTGATACGGAGGTAACCGTTACGGCGGGAGATCAAAGCGCATCGGTCACTTTCCATATCACGCCGAATGAAAATCCGCTGATTGCCTATATACAAAACATGCTGCCGTATATTCTGATCGTTGTGGCCGCAATTGTCGTCATCCTGATCGTGATTGCCGCGCTTCGGCGCGAGCAGCGTGCGCGGCGCCGGGAAGCGTCGCAGCGCCGTAAGATGCAGCGGGAACAAGCCGAACGGGCGCAGGCGGAGCGCATTGCCGCCGCGCAAGCAGCCGCGCAGAATGGCCAAGGACAGGAGAATGGGGCTATCCCACCCGGCGGGCAGGGTGTCGGCGCGCCTACGCCATCGGATTCACGGGAAACTATTGTCTACGGATCGGGCGTCGGCGCAGCGCAGCAGTCGCGCAATTCGGATACAATTCGCCTGAAGGAAGAAGAGGAGCGTCCGCTTTCGCTTGATGATATCGATTGATATTTTTATATTATTTATAATTAACAAAGAAGGAGAACTATGACAGCACAGGAAATGAAAGATATGACAAAGAACGGCGCGAAGAAGACGCGGGGTTTTTTCGCGGAGTTTCGGGATTTTGCTATGAAGGGCAGTTTCATCGACATGGCCGTCGGCGTTGTTATCGGCATGGCGCTCAAGGGCATTGTGGACGCGCTCGTCAACGGGATAATCATGCCGTTCGTCGGTATCTTTTTGGGCGGGGTCAACCTTTCCAACAAAGCGGTCGACCTCGGAGGCGGCAATATGCTGGCTTACGGGACGCTGATTCAGTCCGTCGTCAGCTTTGTCATCATCGCGTTTGTGATCTTCCTCATTATCAAGGCGATCGCGGCCCTGCGTCGCAAGCCGGAGCCCGAGGAAAAAGCGGCGCCGGCGCCGGAAGTCGAACTTCTCACGGAAATTCGGGATTTGCTGAAGGAGCAAAAGGCGTAGAAAAACGCAGATTGAGCGGCGGCGCCCCTATGATAATGTAGCCACCATCACGGCTTTGATCGTATGCAGGCGGTTCTCGGCTTCGTCGAAGACGACGGAACGGGGGCCGCTGAATACTTCTTCGGCGACTTCGCGGATATCAAGCCCTCGCGCCATCTGCTCGCGCGCGAGTTTTGTCCCAAAATCGTGGAAGGCAGGCAGGCAGTGCAGAAAGAGCGCTTTCGGATTTCCGGTCTTCGCGAACATCTCTTCCGTCACGCGGTAGGGCGTGAGCAGTGCGACGCGTTCCGGAATCTTTTCCTCTTCCCCCATGGACGCCCAGATATCCGTATAAATCACGTCGGCGCCCAACAACTGCGCTTCATCGTCGCCCCATTCAATCGACGCGCCGGTTTTGTCCGCGATGGCCTTCGCTCTCATGAGCGCCTCCGGATCGGGCGCGAGCGTCTTGGGGCCGTATGCCGCGAAACGCATTCCCATGACGGCGGCGCCGTACATCCATGCGTAAGTCATATTGTTTCGGATATCGCCCACAAAGACGACCTTGACGTCCTTCAGAGGCTTATCCAAATGTTCTTCGATCGTCATCAGATCGGAGAGTATCTGCGTCGGATGATCCTCGTCCGTTAGGCCGTTCCAAACAGGCACGCCCGAATAAACCGCGAGTTCCTCGACGATCTTTTGGCTGAAACCGCGGTATTCGATCCCGTCATAAAACCGCCCGAAAACTTTCGCGCTGTCCCGTACGCTTTCTTTTTTCCCGAACTGTGACGTGCCCGGCCCGACATAGGTGACGATCGCGCCCTCCTCGGCCGCGCCGAGTTCAAACGAAGAGCGCGTGCGCGTCGAAGTTTTTTCAAAAAGCAGCAGGATGTCCTTTCCCGCGAGCAAATTTCCGCGTACGCCTGCGCGCCGCTTCGTTTTCAGCTCCTTTGCGAGGTCGAGCAGATACCGGACCTCCTCCTCCGTAAAATCCGCGAGCGTCAGGAAACTGCGCCCTTTCAAATTGACTGACATAAATTCTCCTTTATTCATAGCAGATTTCTATTCTATAACCTTCGGACAGCCAGGTCAAACAAATGATGATACAATGAATACATGCACGACACAAGAACTGTCTCCGTTATGGAGGATATCCACGGCGCGAATGACCGCATCGCGGATCATATCCGGCACGAACTGACGCACCGCCGCGTTTTCGCCGTCAATGTGATGGGAGCGCCCGGCATCGGCAAGACTACCGTGCTGACGCAGACCCTGCGGCGGCTCACGGCGCTCGCGCCTTGCGTCATTGAAGGCGATATCGAGAGCGATATCGACACGCAGACCCTGCGCGGCCTCGGTGTGCCGGCTTGGCAGATCAATACGTTCGGCGCTTGTCATTTGGATGCGCCGCTCGTCCAAAACGCGGTGCAGAATATGGATTTCGAACAAATCCGGAGCGATCGGGCCGGCTGCCTGCTCTTCATCGAAAACGTCGGGAACCTGGTCTGTCCCGCCGAGTTTTCCATCGGTGAGCACGCGAAGCTGCTCATCTGTTCCGTTACGGAGGGCAGCGATAAACCGTACAAATACCCGCTTGCGTTCGAGCGTGCGGATTTCATCGTTTTGAACAAGACCGACCTTCTGCCCTATGTGGATTTTGACGAAGAATTTTTCATGAAAGGATTGCGCGCGCTGAACAGGGACGCGCCGCTTGTGCGCTGTTCGGGGAAAACCGGCGAGGGCTGGGGCGAGCTTGCGGCGCTTCTGGAACGTTTTGCGGAAGAGACGTTCGCGGCGCACGGGAGGCCCACACATACCGGACATGAATAACCATTCCGGCGGCGGGCTGCCGCGCACGGAGATCCTCACGATTCGCGGCATTGTGCAGGGCGTCGGTTTCCGGCCGACCGTCTGGCGCATTGCCTCGCGGCTTTCCATGCGCGGGCTTGTGCGCAATATGGGGGGCGTCGTGCAGATCATCGTTACCGATACGGAACCGCGCATCGAGGGGTTCATTGCAGAGATCCGCGCGGGGAAACCGCGCATGGCGCGTATTGACGCCGTTGAGCGCGAGGTCATCGGAGAGACGATCTTTCATGATTTTCAGATCGCGGAGAGCACGGCGCTGGAGGATGAGATCGCGGTGGTCCCTCCGGACATCGCCGTCTGCGACGACTGTCTGCGCGAGTTCCGCGACCCGGACGATCCCCGCTTCGGTTACGGATTTATCAGTTGCACAAACTGCGGCCCGCGCTACACGATCATGGAGCGTCTGCCTTACGACCGCGAAACGACGACGATGGCGGATTTTGAGCTGTGCCCGCTCTGCGGCGGCGAATACCGCAATCCCGCGACGCGGCGCTATCACGCGCAGACCGTTTCCTGCCATGACTGCGGCCCGCAGCCGCTATGGCGTGGGACAGAGGGGGACGGTGGTGTCATCGCGTTGAAGGGCGTAGGCGGGTATTATCTCGTCTGCGATGCGACGGACGCGGAAGCGGTGGCGAAGCTGCGCCGCATCAAACGCCGCGAGCAGAAACCGTTTGCTGTGATGTTTTCTTCGCTTGAGGATGTGCGCGGCTATTGCCGCGTTTCCGCGGCGGAAGAGGGGCAGCTTCTGTCGCCGAGACGGCCGATCGTGCTGCTTGAACACCGTCCGGAGTTGGACGCCGGCACAAAACCGCTCGCGGCGGGCGTCTGCGGTACGAGCCGCTTTGTCGGCGCGTTTCTCCCTTCGTTTGCTTTACAATACACCTTGCTTGAAGCGGCTCGCGCGCCGCTCGTCATGACGAGCGCAAACCTGAGCGATCTTCCGATCCTGACGGAGGACGCGCAGATGTTCGCGCTTATGGAGAAGGAGCCGGAGATCGCAGGCGCGCTCTGGCACAAACGCCGCATCGCGGCCGGGCTCGACGACTCGCTCGTGCGCGTCGTGGATGGCGACGCGCAGCTTCTGCGCCGCGCGAAAGGCTATGTGCCGACGCCGGTCTTTGTCCCCGCTTTGCGGACGCGGACAAAGGAGGATATGGTCTTTGCCGCAGGCGGGCATCTCAAATCCTGCTTCGCGCTTTCCAAGGGGGCGTATGTCTATCTGAGCCGGCATCTCGGCGATCTGGGCAGCCTCGAATCCGAAGCGCTCTACCGCGAAACCTTTGACCGGATGCGCGCTTTCAACCGGGTCGAGCCCGGCGGAGTCGTCTGCGACCTGCACCCCGCATATGATTCGACGCGCATCGCGGAAGAATACGCCGCGGCGCACGGGCTGCCGCTTCTGCGTGTGCAGCATCATCACGCGCATATCGCCTCGGTCATGGCGGAACACGGCCTCACAGGCCCGGTCATCGGCGTCTCGTTCGACGGCACCGGGTACGGGCCGGACGGTACGGTCTGGGGCGGCGAGATCCTCCTCTGCGAAGGGACTGCGTACGAACGGTTTTCCCATCTGCGCGATACGGAAATGCCCGGCGGCGACGAAGCGATGCGCGAAGGCTGGAAAGCCGCGCTGGCGCAGCTCGCGGCGGACACATCGCCAAAAGGGGACGGTTCATACGGCTCGGTTTTCGGCCCGGATTCTCGCATGCTTGGAGACAGGATCTTTGAGATCAATCTGGATGAGATTATTTCCTGGTTCAATACAAACGGAATCGCCGCGCAGTGGAACGGCCTCGGCGCGGAAACCGTCGCGCAAGCCCTGCGCGCAGGCGTGAACACCGTCCGCAGTTCGAGCATGGGGCGCCTCTTTGACGCTGCCTCCTCGCTTCTCGGCATCCGGCAGATCAGCCGCTATGAAGGCGAGGCCGCGATCGAACTCGAAAACGCGGCCTGGCGCGCGATGGAAGCGGAGCGCAGAAACGCGGCGCCTGTCTGCCGCGATCGGCTTGCACTGGAATTTCACCGGAACGTCGCGCGCCAAATCCTCTCGGAATGCAAAGCGGCGCGCAAAGAGAAGCAAACCAACAAGGTCTGCCTCTCGGGCGGCGTCTTTCAAAACAAAATCCTGATCGAGGAAGCCCTGAGGCTTCTGCGTGCGGAGGCGTTCGAAACCTATATCAACGTGCATGTGCCGCCGAACGACGGCGGTCTCGCGCTCGGGCAGTGCTATCTCGGAATGCAGGCGTTTTTTATTGCATCTCGCTGACCTATATATGCAACTGCGTCAGCTTTCTGTGCAGTTTTCGCATTCGGTTTCTTTCGCTTTATTATTACCTCGGCAATTTCTTCCTACTGTTAATTTCCGGGGTAATAGTGTAACTTATAACGAAAAATCAGAGCAGATGATACAAGCAGGGCGCAGCAGACGAGAACCATCGGGAGCCGGAACCCCGTGTATTCAGACAGCGCGCCCACCCAGAGCGGCGCGGTCAGGGATGCGATGCCGCTCGAAAGCGTGCAGAGGGAGGCTGCCGAGGCCGTGCGGTCCGGGAACGCTTCGCAGCAGATCAGGACGTAGGTCGGAACGGAGCCGCCCTGCATGAATCCCGATGCTGTCATAAGCGCGAACATCACCGGCACGTTTCCCGTAAAGAGCGCGGCGAGCATCAGCACCGCGGCCACGCCGCCGAAGACCGAAAAAATAAAGCGGGCGGAAAACTTTCGCAGGAAGAGAGGGCACAGCAGCCGCATCGCGAGAGAGCCCGCAAAATACGATGTCAGCAGAATCCCACTGAGGCCGAATTCCATACCGGCGTCCCGGATGGCGTAGGTCGGCAGCCACACGATCACGCCCATCTGAAACGTGAAATACAGCACACCGGCCAGCATGAAAATCCAAGCGCCGCGGGTCTTGAAAATCTCCGCGGGATTTTCCGTCGCGCGGCGCCGCATGGCGGCCATGTTGGCATACGGCGTTTCCGGCATGATGCGCCGGCCGCTCAGCAGGTAGAACAGAAAGATGATTGCGGCGAATATCGTGAACCAGCGGAAAGGCCGGCTGAAGCTTTCCGGCATAACCGGATTGGCCAAAAACGTGACGAACACCGGTGTCAGCATCGCGCCGATTCCGAAAGACGCATGAGTCAGTGGGAGCACCGTGTTTTTGCGCTTCGGAAAAACCTCCGAAACCACGCTGTTTGTCATAACGTCGACGAAAGAAATGCCGACGCCCATAACCGCGATCAAGAGCAGCAGCACTGTATAGGAGGGCCCGAAGCCGATAGCGGCTGAGATGAGGCAGATGATCAGCAGGCCGAAAGCGATGCCGTGGATCTTGTTGTATTTCTCCCCCTGAAGCGCGATAAACACCGCGGCACAGAGGCTGCCGACCGACTGGATGGTCAGGATGAGCCCCTGCTGCGCTGCCGAGATACCGTAATGCGCCATCGTAACGGGCGCGTTCGGCCCTTGGATATTGAACGGGACGGAAAGCACAACAAACGCGCAAAAAGACGCCAAAATAAACAGTTTGTGTTTCATTGTAATTTTATCGGTCAACATGCATCTATCATACCCGAAAACGAGGGCAATCAAAAGGGAGGAGGTTCTTGGACCGGTTGATTTTGTGTGGATATTCGGCCATAATGCGAATATGAATACAAAATCAGCTTTAGCATCAACCTCAAATCCGCGATTGAGATCGTGGAAGCGAGTTGAGGGGACGCCGAATAAATAATTTGGACAGGAACCTGCGCGCCATAGATTTTGCGCCGCTCTGCCTTTGGTACAGAGGCTGTGCGCGAGCGCTGCCATGGCGCGCGGACACGGAACCCTACCATGTCTGGGTCTCGGAGGTCATGCTGCAGCAGACGCGCATCGAAACGGTGATCCCGTATTACGCGCGCTTTTTGGAGGCGCTCCCCACTATTGAAAGCCTTGCGGCCTGTCCAGAAGACAGACTGCTGAAACTCTGGGAGGGGCTCGGGTATTACAGCCGCGCGCGTAACCTCCGCCGTGCCGCGCAGCAGATCGTGGCGGAATACGGCGGCGTCTTTCCGCACGAGCCTTTGCAGATCCGCGCCCTGCCCGGCATCGGCGAATACACGGCGGGAGCGGTCGCGTCCATCTGTTTCGGACTACCGGAGCCTGCGGTCGACGGCAATGTGCTGCGCATCGCCGCGCGCCTGCTCGAACTGCGCGAACCGGTCACGGAATCCAGGACGAAACGGAAGGTGACGAAAATGCTGCGAACGGTCTACATGGGCTGCGATGCAGAGGCTGGGGCATGGGTTGCACCCAAACCGTTGTGCCGAGACATGCCCGCAAAAACAGGAGATAATGCTAAAAAATTGCGGTTGAGGGTTGTTAGATTCATGATTAAACATCATAATACGGCAAAGTGTCGGAAATCTTGGCATGGTAAGGCAGTATTATATAAAAGAGCAACCCTTAACCGAAAAAAAATAGCAAAAACCAGCTATCTCCCCGGCGTGCTGACGCAGGCACTAATGGAACTTGGCGAGACGGTCTGCCTGCCGGGCGCGCAGCCGCGCTGTGATCTCTGTCCGCTCCATGCCGAATGCCTTGCTTTTGCTAACGGCACGGCCGGCGAACTGCCCCTGCGTGCGCCGCAAAGAAAAAAACGCGAGGCCGAGATCACCGTGCTGCTGCTCATCGCGCGGGCGGCGGGCGCAGAAAAAGAAGACGCAGCAGTGAACAGCGCGAAGACGCAAGGCGCGGAGCGGATCGCCATTCGAAAGCGCCCGAATACCGGGCTGCTCGCGGGCTTGTGGGAATTCCCGAATACGGAAGGCGCGCTCACGCAAAAGCAGGCGTCCGCGTTCGCGAAAAGCCTCGGCGTACGCCCGGTTTCGGTTCGCAAAGGTTCCTCGCACATCCATACCTTTACGCATATCAAATGGAAAATGCGGAGTTATGAGATCGAATGCGAGGCGCCGATCGAAAATGAGTTGCCGATCGACCGCGAAGCGCCGGAGTGTGACCGGGATGAAACGACGGAAAGCACCACGCTGCTCTGGGTGGAGCCGGAGGCACTGCGCCGCGATCATGCGCTCCCGACCGCTTTCAGAAAATTATTATAAGAACAGAAAATACGCAATAATACGCAATGAAAAAAATCCGGAAAAAAATTTAGGTATTTATGATTCAATTTAGAAAAATGAGGTATAAATAATTTGTGAATAGATGCAACTCTTATTCATAACAACTCTCCTATCAATAACGGCAAAAGAACCGGTTTTTCACCGGTTCTTTTGCTATGGCAGATTCCACAAAATCAGGGATTTTGGGAATCTGCGAATGAGACCTGCCCTCGATTCGTTTTGTGAATCGGGTTAGGGCTTCACACAAATCGGGATAGATACGCATATGGTATACTCTATCAATGATTTCGGATTTTGCAAAATTTGTGAAGAAACGCACGGCGTCCTATCGTGATACCGTGAAAAATACAGACTGGGTATCGCCGGCTGCGTACAGGAAGCTGGTCATAGGGACGGCGCAATATTGCCGCGATATGGCGGTGGAGACGGGGAGGGTTCCGAACGACTATAAAAATTTAATCACGGACGCCTCGCTGTTATACAAGGATCTGCTTCTGGAGCAAATCCGCGAAATGCCCATCGAATATAGGAACGGCGAACTTGTTGTTTTCAGTGACAAGCCGGACGCCTGGGAAAACACGGTCTCCAAAATGGGCGGGAAATTGATACCGGCAGACGGCGCGGACACGGCGGAGAACGAAGGAAAGAAGTCTGTCTACGTCCTGCTCACAAAGCAACATTCCGTGACTTCGATCCTCGTCCGCCTTTTCACGCTCAACGAATATACGCATTCTTCGATCGCGCTTGAGCGCGACGGGTCTTTTTACAGCTTCAATCCGGGACGCGGCTTCACCGTCGAGCGCCCGATCGGAAAAAAGCGCAGCGGCACGCCGTGCAGGCTCTATCGCCTTGAAGTGTCCGATCAGACTTTCCAGGAGATCGAGTCCCGTATCCACTGGTTTCTCGATAATCCGCAGCAGTACAAGTTCAACTATGTCGGCATGGTCTTTACGATCCTGCGGATTCCCGTAGGGTTTGAGAACCGGTATTTCTGTTCGCAGTTTGTTTCAGAGATGCTTTCCACGACCGGAGCGGCATCGTTGCGCACACGTCCGAACTATTATCTGCCGCGGCATTTCCTTCGGGAATCGGGGCTGAAACTCAGTTATGCCGGCGAAGCCTCAGGGTTTGAAGGCGCGCCGGCTGAGCCGACGTCAGTCGGCGAGCTGGACGACGAAGTCGTCAGTCGGGCGACGAAGTCGCCTCACATCCCAAGCGCTAATCCCATGCGCACATCTAAAGCGGACAGGGCGGACAGGAAGCCCGCGAAGAATTAAAGCGCGGGGAGGGAGCGGTCATGTGTATTGCATACCCGGGCAGGGTCGAACGGGTCGAGGGGCAGACGGCGACGGTGGATTTCTCGGGGAATCTCGTGCCGGTGCGCGTCGGCGTCGTTGATGTGAAGCCGGGCGATTATGTGCTTGTACATGCGGGAATGGCAATTGAGGCGATGAGCGCGGAGAAAGCGCAGGAGATTCTCAAACTTTTCAAGGAAATGGAGGCATAATGCCGCCGCTGATCAAAGAAACAGATACGCCGCTGAAAATCATGGAGGTGTGCGGCACGCATACGGCGGCCATCTTTCACAGCGGGCTGCGCGGGCTGCTGCCGCCGAACGTGCGCCTGGTGTCGGGGCCGGGCTGTCCGGTCTGCGTTACGCCCACCGCGTATATCGACCGCTGTCTTGAGGCGGCGGCCGCGCCGGGGAAGTGCCTGGTCAGCTTCGGCGATATGCTGAAGGTGCCGGCCACGGATGGGCGCACGCTGTCGGATCTGGCGGGCGCGGGCGGCGCCGTGCGCATGGTTTACGCGCCGTTCGACGCACTGGCGCTCGCGGCGGAACATCCGGAGGTCATGTATGTCGTCGCGGCGGTCGGTTTCGAGACGACCGCGCCGGCTTATGCGCTGCTGATTGAGGAGGCTCTCGCCTGCGGGCTGCGAAACATCCGTCTGCTTCCGGCGCTCAAATCCGCGCTTGCCGCGATCGAACATGTCTGCCGCATCGGAGAGGATGTGGATGCGTTCCTTGCGCCCGG
>WRFF01000038.1 GCA_009778945.1 Clostridiales bacterium
CAGCTCAGAGCGCGGCTGGGCGAGCTCTTTCTGGAGGCGAAAGCGCGTGACGGGTCCGCGGAGGCGCTTGAACGGATCTGGTGCGAAGCGCGGGACGGAATTGCCGGCGTCAGGCCGGATGCTGAAAAAATACTGCAATTACAGGAAGAAAGGTGAAATGGAGGGAAACCGGAGATGATGCTTATATGGACGTTGGTTTTTGTGGATGTGCTGCTGATCGTGTGCCTTGCGTTCATGCCGTTTCTTACGCGCAAGACGGAGCTGTTTGGCGTCAGCATCCCGTCAAAGGAATATATGCGCCGGGAATTGGTCGGGATGCGGCGCGGTTACCGCAATATCATGGTGATTGTCGGTTTGGCCCTGATGGGCGCGCATCTGCTCTTTCAACTCAATCCGGCGCTGAACGGGGGCCTCACGCTTGAAGAGGCGTCCGGGCTGGCGGGGAATGGCGGCCTGCGCTTCGTCGCGCCGTTTATCGTTACTGTATGCGTATATTGTGTATTTGGGTTTCTCCTGTACCTGCATTATCACAAATGCATGAAAAATTACAAGGAACAATTCGGCTGGAGCGAGGCCGGGCAGGCCGGGCCTGTCATCATCGCGGATACGGAACCTGCGGGCAGAGAGAGTATTTCCTTTAACTGGCTGTGGCTCTATGCCTTTATCGCGGCAGTGAGCGTCATTGCGGTGATTTTCATATGGCCGTATGTGCCGGACAGGGTGGTAACGAATACCGGATTGGACGGAACCCCCGATGCGTGGGTTGACAAGGGCCCGGGCGCCGTGCTGCCGCTGCTCGCATCGCAGTGGTTCCTTATGGTCACCTTTGCGCTCTGTCTCCTTATTGTACGCCACGCCAGAAGGCAGATCGACCCCGCCGCCCCGGAAGCGTCCCGGGAGCAGGGCCGCCGCTTCCGCCGCATTTCAAGCGTCCTGCTCTTTGTCTGCGGCGCCGCTTTCGGCATCCTCATGGGCGTCCTGAACATCACCATGCTTCTCGGCGTGAACCTCGCGGCGTATGCCGTGTTTATGCTTGTCGCGTTTGCGGTGATCATTATCGTGATGATCGCAATCCTTATCCGTGTCGGGCAGGGCGGCAGCCGGCTGGCCGTGCGCGGCGTGGCCGGGAACGCAGATAAAACCGCAGACACAGGCGCCGCGAACGCGCCGGTGGACAACGATGCTTACTGGAAGCTCGGGCAGTTTTACTTCAACCGAAACGATCCGGCCATCTTTGTCGAAAAGCGTTTCGGCATCGGCTGGACGATGAACTGGGGCCACCCTGTCAGCTGGCTGATTATAGCGGCTGTTGTTGTCGTCATCGTAGCGGTGCTCATCGCCAGCGGCGGTCAATCAACGCATATCGGAATAAATGCCTGATGCAAAAAATATTCCAAAGCTGCCTCGCGGCGAATAATTACTTCCATGACAGAGATGCGGTCGAATTTTAGCATATTTTTTCGGTAATGGACGAATTTCTTGTCAAAAAACTTAAAAATAAGGAGAAATAGGCGATATCCAGGATGAAAATCGTCCATTACCGCAATTTCTTGTCAAAAAACAACAAAGCTTGCTCCATACAGGATTTATTCGCCCATAATCGAAAATTTTTGCCATCATTCTCTATTTCCCCGGATGATATTTCCCGGGAAAGCGTGATGTGGCCCACAGCTTGTTGCGAAACCTGAAAAAGGGCAAGCGTCTATGAAGCACGTTTTTCGATCAGCGTTTCCCGGATTCCCGTTCCGGCCGCTTCCCGTGATACTGGTAGAACGTCGTCTCCAGGCGGCCGTTGTAGAGCTTTCGCCTTCTGTCGGCAGGGCGGCCGAAGGCGAGCGTTTCAAAACCCTTATACGTCGTGATAAGGAAGAGGGACCACGCGGGATAGGCTTGCATGAAGGCGCCGATCTCGCGGTAGAGGCCTTCGGCCTCGGGAAGTTCCCCGATGCGTTCGCCGTAAGGCGGGTTCGTGACGATAACGCCGCGTGTCTCGGCTGCCGCCTCTTCGGACGCGGCGAATTCCGAAAACGTCCGCCGGCTGAATTCGATGCAATCGTCCACCCCCGCGTTCTCCGCGTTTTCACGCGCGATGCGGACGGCTTCTTCTGAGCGGTCCGACGCAAGGATGCGCACGTCCGCCTGCAGGTCGATCTGCTTATACGCGTCCGCGCGCTCGCGTTTCCATACCTCCTGCGGAACGAAGCCCCACGCCTCCGCCGCGAATTTTCGCCCGAGGCCCGGCGCGATCCCGCGTCCGATCATGGCTGCTTCGATCGGGATCGTGCCCGATCCGCAAAGCGGGTCGGCGAGCGCGCGCCCGGGCTTCCAAAACGACAGGCTCACGAGCGCGGCGGCGAGCGTCTCCTTGATCGGCGCCTCCGTCTGCCGCGTCCGGTACCCGCGCTTGTGCAGGCCGGCGCCGCTCGTGTCGACGGCTACGGTCACCCGGTCCTTCAAAATGCGCAGATGGATCGGATAGCCCGCGCCGCTTTTCTCAAAGTTTTGCATTCCGTATACGTCCGACAGACGCATCACCAGCGCCTTTTCCGCGACCGACTGGCAGGCGGGTACGCTCGAAAGCTTCGATTTGACGGACGAAACGTTCACAATGAAATTTCCGTCCGGCGGGATCAGCGTCTCCCACGGCAGGGCGCGCATTCCCTGAAAGAGATCCTCGAAAGTCAGCGCTTCAAACACGCCCATCTTCAAAAGCACGCGGTCGGCGCAGCGCAGCCAAAGGTTGGAACGGGCGAGGCCGGCCTCGTTCGCCACATAAGTGACGCGCCCGTCTTCGCCCTCCGTTACTTTAAATCCAAGCGCCTCGATTTCACGGCGCACAACCGCTTCCAGCCCGAATGTCGCTGTCGCGATCAATTCCAATTTCATAAATATTCTCTCCTGCCTGCTACTCGCCGGCTTTCCCTTTTCCTTTCCGGACCCACGGCCGCTTCGCGCGCAGCCAGTGCACAAGCTTGATGACCGCCAGGACGATCACGGCGATCACAACAATCAATATGATGACCGGCGCCGCCGCGGCCCCGAAGATCGCCGCGCCGCGCAGAAAGCTCCCGACGCCGGCGGACGAAAGCGCGAACGCGCTTGAAGCGCGGTCTCCAAGCGGCTGGCCGTCAGCCCCGATTGTTTCCGGCGTGATGAGTTCGTACAGCGAAACGTCAATCGTCGAAAACTCGACCAATTGATCCATCTGCCGCATGTCACCCTGATAGGTGTCAAGCTCGTAGAGCGTGTCCGTCAGTTCCCGCTCAAACTCTACAATCTGGGTGGCGTTTGTCGCGGTCTTCAAATACTCCATGATCCGGTCGCGCCGCATTTCGAGCAGCGTGATACGCGATTGCGTATCGAAATACTGGCTCGACAAATCCTGCGAGCTGCGCGTCTTGTTGACCACCGTCCCGATGCCGCTCATGCCGCTCAGCACCGAATCGAATTTGTCCGCCGGGACGCGCAGGGAAAGTGTGGCTGCCCGTCCGGTATCCTTGCCGCTTTCATACGACGTCGCGGAACTGTTTTCATCCGCGACATAGCCGCCTGCCTGATTGACGATCCGCTCGATGGCCGCGTAATCCTTATCGTACTGCTTCGTATCGATCGTAAATGTCGCGCTGAAAGTGATCTTGCGTCCGGAGTCCGCGATGATTTGCGCTTCGGATTCTCCCGTCCCCGTTGCCGGCGCAGCGCCTGATTTCGACGTGTCAGCCGATCCCGCCGCCCCGCCGGAAGCCGCAGCGTTGCCCGGTGCGGGGGAAACCGCATCCGCCGGGGCCGGTCCCGTTGTGGACGCCGGCCCGCTTCCCGAGAACGAATCGCTTCCCGAGAAAGAATCGTTGGCCGGTATCGTCGGCGTATAGGCGCCGCTTACGGTCCCTGTCCCTTCATCCGTTGCCGCCTGCATTCCGCCGCCTGCGCTCGGTGCGCTCGACGCCTTCTGCAATGCCGCGCACGATGCGAGCGACCCCAGCACGAAAACGATCGCGATGAGTAGAACTAATTTTTTCATAACCTTCCTCCTGTTTTCCATCCTGCTCCCCCGGATTCCCGGGAATCGGTGAAACGATTTCTGTTTTATGAAAGGAAAACCCTGCTCCTCGCCGAAACATTACAATATTTCTTAAATTTATTATATAGTATCCGGCAAACACATATTCAAATAATTATCAGGCATTTTTTATCAGGAAATCAAAAATTTTGGTCTCCGACATAGATCTGTGCAGAGGAAAGTCAAAGTTTTTTAGAGCGAATGACGATGCTCTGTGCAAAAGCTGTCTTTTTTATAAAGAACTTTATTTTATTTCAGCGTGGTTTGACATTATTGTGCGAAACTGTGGTATCATGAAATCAAAGACAGCGGGAGACGCCGTTTACACCAAAAACGCCTTCCGCCCGCTGAAATATCAACGGAAGTGACCAGGAGGACTGCGTTATGAAGATTAACATTACGAGCAAAAACTTCACAGTTCGGGACGATCTGAAGGACACGATTACATCGAAATTGGTGAAACTCGGCAAGTATTTTTCCGACGAGGTCGAGGCGGACGTGACAGTATCGCTCGAAAGAGGGCGCCAAAAGATTGAAACGACCATCGCGGCGAACGGCATGTTTTTCCGCGCGGAGGACGAGACGCAGGATCCGCAGGATTTGTACAACAGCATGGACCGGATTGCGGACAAACTTGCCGGGCAGATCAGCAAATACAAAACAAAGCTCACAAACAGGCACCAGGAAAACAAGTCGATCCGCTTTGAAGATATCCCGGATTATACCGCGGAGACGGCGGAAGAGGATGACACCATCGAGATTGCGCGCCGCAAAAGATTTGATCTGCTTCCGATGACAGAGGAGGAGGCGGTGCTTCAGATGGAACTGGTCGGACATTCCTTCTTCGTGTTTCTCAATATGGACACGGATAGCGTCAGCGTCGTCTACAAGCGCAAGGGCGGCACGTACGGCTTGCTGGAGCCTTCGCTGTAGCGCGGTGGTCCGGTTCCGATGGAAGAATTCTTCCGAATACTATTCGCACAGATCAGCGTTACCGATTTCATTGATGTAGCGATCATCGCTTTCATCATTTATAACGTGCTGCGGTTTATCCGCGAGACGCGGGCGGAGCAGCTTGTGAAGGGTCTGCTGATTCTCGTGGTCGCAATGTTCCTGTCCGGTTTCCTGCATCTCTACGCGCTCAATTGGCTCCTGAGATACCTCACGCAGTTTGGGATTATCGCGCTCGTGATCGTGTTTCAGCCGGAGCTTCGGCGGGCGCTCGAATACCTCGGGCGCGCCCGTTGGTTAAGGGGCCGGATGCGTTCGGGGGACAAGGAGCAGGCAAAGAGCGCGGCCGCCGCTATTACGGCGGCTGTGCGCTATTTCTCCTCAAAGAATATCGGTGCGCTCATCATCATCGAGCGGGAAGTCACGCTCAACGATTTCGCGGAAACCGGCGTGCTTCTCAACAGCGCGCTGACGCCGGAACTGCTCGAAAATATCTTTTATGAGGGCGCGCCGCTGCATGACGGCGCGATCATCGTCTCCGGCTGCCAGATCCACGCGGCAGCCTGCGTACTGCCGCTCACGCGCAACCGCGACCTGCCTCCCGAGCTCGGTATGCGGCACCGCGCCGGCATCGGGATTACGGAAGTCTCCGATGCGTTCGCGGTCATCGTCAGCGAAGAAACCGGCATTATTTCCACGGCGCAGGACGGAAAGCTGACGCGCTTTATCGACGCGCGCGATCTGGAAAAATCGCTGCTGGATCTGTATTTGTACGATACGGAGACGCTGCAGCAGGGCTTTGTGCGCGCTTTTACAAACCGCGTGCCGCAATCTTCGAATAAGAGAAAAACGCCAAACAATAAACCGGAAGAGACGGATTCGGAAAAAACGGGGAAGGAGGAGACTGAGAATGCTGAAAAGTAACAAGATCAATCTTCTGATTTCCATTGTGGTTGCGATCGGTTTTTGGATGTGGGTGACGGTTGCGGTCAATCCGCCGACGGATTTCACGGTGCGCGCCGTTCCTGTGGAGATTACCAACCTTACGGCACTGAATGACAGGGGCCTCACCATCGACCAGACCCAGCCGCAATCCGTGGATGTGGTCGTGAACGGGCCGCGTTCCGAGGTGACCAAACTGACGTCGGCGGATTTCCACGCGACGGCGGATGTGACGGGATTTCCGAAAGGCGAAGTGGCCGTCAATGTGAGCGTTGTCGTTCCAAGCGGGATGCAGCTTGTTCAGATAAGGCCGGAGAACACGATCCGTCTGAACGTGGTGGATCTTATCACCGTGACCAAGTCTGTGAGGGTTGAATTTGCCGATACCTTCCCGCCGGGGACGGAGCCCGGTTTTATCACGGTGATGCCGAGTGAGATGGAAGTTGCGGGTACCGTCTCCTCCGTGGACAATATCGCCTATATCCGCGCCGAAGTCCCGGCGGGCGTCCTCACCGATGAAGCGCAGGAATTCTCGTTGGAGCCGGCTCCGATCACAAAGAGCGGGGATGTCGATAATACGGTCAGCCTCTCTCAAAATACGATCCAGGTAACGGCAAGGATCTGCACGGTGAAGGAAGTGCCTCTCCTCGTCGACAAGGTGGGAGATCCGCCGGACAATGTTGAGGTCACCAATCTGACGGTACCGGACCGCATCTGGATCCGCGGGACAAAGGATGCGATCGCGGGGATCACAGAGGTGCATACAAAGCCGATCGACTTGTCGACCATGACGGAAACGACCGATATTCCGATCAATCCGCTGCTTCCGGACGGCGTTGAGGTGGCGGACAGATCAAAAAATCTGACGGTAAACATTGAGGTGCAGGGTATTGCGCGCAAGGTATTTGAATTTACGGCGGACGAGATCAAGGTACAGAATCTTGCGCAGGGCCTGTCGGGGCATGTAAACACGGGAAGCATTACGCTGACGCTGCTCGCGCCCGAATCGCAGATCGCGGATATACAGAAATCGGATATCACTGTGTTTGCGGACGGCTCGAATATCTCGGAACCGGGCAAAGCAATCGAAACGACGCTTTCGTACAGTTGCGATAAACCGTATAAGAGCATCACCCTTGATCCGCCGAGTGTCCGCGTGACAGTAAACGACGAAGGCCGCAGTCCGCTCACAAACCCCGCTACATACAACATGAACGATATGAACAACGCGAACAACGCAGGCAGTTCAAATAACGCAAGCAGTACAGACGGCGCGAACAACGCGGGCCAATAGACAGGAGAACGATGGGCAGACTTTTCGGTACGGATGGCGTTCGCGGCATCGCGAATAAAGAACTGACGGGAGAACTCGCGTACAATCTCGGCATCGCGGGCGGTTATGTGCTTGGGAAGACGGTCAAAGGGCACCGGCCGCAGGTGCTGATCGGAAGGGATACGCGCATCTCGGGTGATATGCTGGAAGATGCGCTCAGCGCGGGGCTGCTTGCGATGGGCTGCGATGTGTCGCGTCTCGGGATCATCCCGACACCGGGCATCGCCTGCCTTACAAAGCGGCTTGGCGCGACGGCCGGCATCGTCATCTCCGCGTCGCACAACACCTTTGAGTATAACGGAATCAAGTTTTTCAATTCACAGGGCTTTAAATTGGAGGACGCGATCGAGGATGAAATTGATGAGATCGTACGCACGGGCCGCGATGTCAACAGCCACATTACGGGCGCGCTCGTCGGTCGCACGCTTGAAAAAAGCGAAGGCGCGATGCGCGATTATGTAGACTTTCTTACCGCCGGTTTCATGAAGCAAAAGAGCGGTTTCGCCGGGCTAAAGGTCGTCGTAGACTGCGCGAACGGCGCCGCGTACCGTTCGGCGAAGATGGTCTTTGAGAAGCTCGGCGTTCAGGCTGTCTATATGGGCGCGCAGCCCGACGGGGCCAATATCAACGACGGCTGCGGCTCTACGCATCCGGAACGGATGCAAAGGCGGGTTGTCAAAGAGGGCGCGGACGCAGGCCTCGCCTTTGACGGCGACGCGGACCGTCTCATCGCCGCGGATGAAAAGGGCGGGCTTATCGACGGCGATAAGCTGATGTTCCTTTGCGCGAAATCCCTGAAACGCCGCGGGCTTCTGGAAAAAAATCTTCTGATCGCGACCGTCATGAGCAACGCAGGCCTTGCCGAGGCGGTGGCGCGGGAGGACATTGACATGATGCGCGCGGATGTCGGGGACCGCTATGTGCTGGAGATGATGCAGCGGACCGGCAGTGTGCTCGGCGGGGAGCAGAGCGGCCATATCATCTTTCTGCGGGAAAATACGACGGGCGACGGCGCTTTTGCGGCGCTGCGTTTTCTGTCGGCGCTGATCGCAAGCGGGAAACGCGCCTCGGAGCTTTCGTCCGAGGTGACGATCTATCCGCAGGTACTCCGGAACGCGGCCGTCAAAAATGAAAACAAATACAATTTCGACAAAGATGAAAAAATCGCGGCCGCCATCGCAGCGGCGGAATCGAAACTGAACGGAAAGGGGCGCATACTCGTTCGGCCGTCCGGAACCGAACCGCTTGTGCGTGTGATGTTTGAGGGAGAAGACCTGAAAAAGCTCGACCAGCTCGCAGAACGCCTCACGCGGCTCATTGAGGACAGGCTCCGGTAGCGCGGCGGCGAAGCGGAAAATGACGATACGGAAAGCAAGAAGGAAAGGAACGCCTGTATGTGTGGAATCGTAGGCTACGCGGGAAGCGGCAGCGCGAAAAAGATGATTTTAAGCGGACTCAAATCCCTCGAGTACCGCGGGTATGATTCGGCGGGGATCGCGCTCGTGCGCCGGGGGAAGCTGCTCGTGCGCAAGGAGTCCGGAAAGCTTGAGGCGCTCGAAGCAAAAGTCGGGAGCGAAAGTTTTGACGCGTCGATCGGGATTGGGCATACGCGCTGGGCGACGCACGGCGCGCCGACGCGGGAAAACGCGCATCCGCATCTGAGCCAGGACGGACGCATAGCGGTCGTACACAACGGTATCATCGAGAATTATATGGAACTCAAGCAGGATCTGATCGAAAACCACGGGGTGCTGTTTCTGTCGGAGACGGATTCCGAAGTGATTGCGCAGCTCATAGGGCTTTATTATGAAGGGGACCTCGTCGCCGCTATCCGGCGCGCGGTGAAGGAACTGCGCGGCGCGTACGCGATCGCGGCAGTCTGTACGGAAGAGCCGGAGCGCATCGTCGCGTTCCGCCGTGACGCGCCGATGATCGCGGCGCTTTGCGAGGAAGGAGGCCTGATTGCCTCCGATATACCCGCGCTGCTCAAATACACGCGCGACATCTATTTGATCGAAAACGGGGAAATCGTGGTCGTGACGCGTGACGCCGTGCAAATCTTTGACGAGGAGATGACGCGTATGCACCGGACACGCACCCATATTGCCTGGGATATTGCGGCGGCGGAAAAACGCGGTTATGAACATTTCATGATGAAGGAAATCTGCGAGCAGCCGGGCGTGATCCGCGAGACCCTGCTGCAGCGGCTTGACGATAAGGGCGAGCTGGCGCTGGACGATCTCGCCTTCACAAAGGCGGAGATAGGCGCAATCGAACACGTCTATATCGTTGCCTGCGGGACAGCGAATCACGCGGGCCGGGTCGGGAAACAGCTCCTGGAACGGTACGCGGGGATACCGGTTGAAGTAGAGCTTTCCTCGGAGTTTCGTTACCGCAACCCGATCGTGAACGGACGGACGCTCGTCCTTTGCATCAGCCAGTCCGGGGAGACGTCCGATACGCTTGAGGCGCTGCGCGAAGCGAAAAAGCGCGGCGCGCGCGTGCTCTCGATTGTCAATGTCGAAGGCTCAAGCGTCGCGCGCGAATCGGATTTTGTGTTCTATACCTCCGCCGGGCCGGAGATCGCGGTAGCCTCGACGAAGGCGTATACGACGCAGCTCGTTTCACTCTATCTGATTGCGCTGCATTTCGGCCGCATCCGCGGGACGGTGACGCGGGCGGAAAGCGGCCGGCTGATACAGGAGCTGAAGCGCGCGCCGGAGATGATCGAAGCCGTGATCGGGAAAGAAGCGGAAATCAAGGCTTTTGCGAAGAAGCATTATAAAAAAGAAAAGATTTATTATGTCGGGCGCGGTTCGGACGTCGCTTCCGCCGAAGAGGCGAGCCTCAAGCTCAAGGAGATCTCCTATATCAACTCTTTCGCAATTGCGGCGGGCGAATTGAAGCACGGCACGATTGCGCTCATCACGCGCGACGTCCTTTTCTTTGCGTTGGCGACGCAGTCTTATCTCTATGACAAAATGCTCTCGAATATCGAGGAGATGAAAGCGCGGCAGGCGCAGATCATCGCTGTGGCAAAAGAAGGGGACATGCGCATTGCGGAAGCGGCGGATGAGGTGTTTTTCATCCCGGACTGCGCGGACGAGATTGCGCCGATCGTGGAGATCGTGTTCTTCCAGTTGTTTGCCTATCATGTCGCGAAGCTGCGCGGACGCGATATCGATCAGCCGCGCAACCTTGCGAAATCCGTTACGGTGGAGTGAGAGATGAGTGTGGAACGAGGTGTGAGAAATGATTGGAAACCATATTGACAAAAACCATTTCAGAGGCTGCCTGGTCGGCGGTGCGACCGGCGACACGCGGGGCTATCACGTCCACGAAGGATGCCGGGATCTGATTTCGGACAACACGCAGATGTCCATCTTCACGGCGGACGGGCTGATCTGGGCGGATGACCGCGCAAAGCGCCGCGGGATCTACGCCTATACACCCTGCCTCTTCTATTCGTACCAAAAATGGTATTACACGCAGACCGGAAATCTGGCGGACAAGGACTATAAGTTTATCCTGGGCGGCAGCGTGCTTGAGCACGACGAGCTCTTCGCGCGGCGCGGCGCCGGGGAAACGGGCCTGAACGCGCTCGGCAACAGCATCAAAAACGCGTACGGCACGCTGGACCGGCCCGTCAATAATTCCGCTACCTGCGGTTGTGTCATGCGCGTTGCGCCGATCGGACTGTATTTTGCGGACGACGCGGAGATGGCGTTCCGCATCGGACGCGAGAGCGCAGCGCTGACGCACGGCCATGAGGCGGCGACGCTGTCCGCAGGCTATATCGCGGCGCTCGTCTCTTATCTCATGCAGGGGAAAGAACTGATAGACGCGGTCTGCGCCGCTATCGCGCTTTTGGACGGGTCGGCCGGCGGCGTGGCGGTGAGCGCGGGCATAGAGCGGGCGGTCGCCCTGGCGGATCAAAAGGAGATCAAGCCGCGTGCGGCGATCGAAATGATCGGAGAAGGGTTTGTCGCGCCGGAGGCTGTCGCCATCGCGACCTATATCGCGCTTCGGTTCGGACAGGATTTTGAAGGCGCAGTCAATACCGCCATGGATTTTGACGGCAACACGGACACGATCGCCCCGCTTTGCGGCAATTTGGTCGGCAGCGTCTCCGGCGTCCTTGAGATCCCGGCGAAATGGGTGCTGGACCTCGAACTCGCGGACCTCATCATCCAGGGTGCGGACATGTTGCTCGACCGGGTGCGGGAGCACGCGGCGGACGAGAAAGTTTTTTAACCGGTTATGCCGAACGTTTGATTTGCGGTTCGGTTCGATGCAAGAACGGCGACAATCGTTTATATAACAGGAAAACAACGACTCCGTTGATGGCGGCTTTGATCAGGTTGAAGGGGATAAGCAGCGGCGGGAACGGAATCGGTCCGCTGTACGGAGCTACGCCGAGTGCAACCAAAACGTTTTCCGGCAGGATAAGGCGGTAAATCGCCTCAACCGGCATTCCCGTGAACGCCGGCGTCACAAGAAGGTTTGACGGGATCATCACAACAATCAGGGCCAGTCCGCCGAGTACGAGCGCGATGACGGCTCCTTTTCGCGTTTTGTGATATTTGTACCAGTACCCGGCAACGAGCACGACCGCAACAAGCGCGATGATATGCATGATCGGGCCGTAGGGAACGCTGCCGGCGATTCCGAGCACGGTACTCAACAGGATGGATACGACAGCGATTGCGGCCCCGGCGATCGGCCCGAATGCGAACGCGCTGATAATCACCGGAATGTCCATAACCTCGAATTCGAGAAACGGCACCGCCGGCAGGATCGGAAAATGGATAAGCGAACAGACAACGGCGATAGCGGTCATCAGGCCCATTTTCGCAAGCAAAATAGTTCTACTTCTGGTGTTTTGCATTTTTTTGTTCCTTTCTTCCGGACTGTACCGTCGGTTCCGGATTTCCGCTTTAAATTGCGGTACCGGATCTGCCTCTCGGCTCGCGGACTTGTGGCTCTGCGCTTTTGGAAAGTTCCTGCGCTTGCCCTTCACCGCCGGTGGGGAGTTTCACCCCGTCCTGGAGCAATAACGATCGATGCCCTGAATGAATCAAAGCATTACCACTATACCGAAAATCCGCCGCTTCGTCAAATAGCGTTATGTAAAATGAGTAGAATCTGAGCCGGAACAAATTATCAGAGAAGCATTGATTATGGAAATGTCACTAATAAATAAAAAAAGCGCTTTTGTGAAAATTTTTCTTTATTTATGCCTATTTTAATCGTTTGAATTGGACAAATTGTCACTAAATGATTTGGATTTGCCCTACAGTGACAAAAAATAATAAATAAATAGGCGTTTTTCACCTTCCAGTGACATTTTGACAAATTTCGATAAGGCTTTGCGTCCTTAAACCTGTAAAAATAATAAATAATTCC
>WRFF01000039.1 GCA_009778945.1 Clostridiales bacterium
GATATCCGCTTCGATCTCCGCGTCCGGCATGAGCCCGCGCGCCTCAGGCAGAAGCGTGCCGTCATAAGCGACCGTCACATCATAGCCCTTTGAAGCGAATCGGAACGCCTCGGACAGCGACGCCAAGTCCGCTCTCTCGATCCGGACCGCTTCGCCTTTCTTTGGGATGGCGTAGCGCCCGCGCGGCTCGGCGGCGCCTGAGGCGACCGCCCGCGCGACGATCTCGCGCTCGATTAGCAGGAGATCGATCGAAGAATTTCCGGCGTTTTCAGCCGTGCCCGGATCCGCGGCATCGGGAATCGCATCCGCAGTATCGGCCATACGCCCGTCCTGCACCGGGGATTCCGGCGCGTTGTCAGGCGACAGGCCCAACACGCACGCGCCCATGCAGGGCGCCGGGCACAGCGCAGATACGACACGCGGAAAGAGCACCGCGTCACGGTACAGCCGGAAAGCGCGCGCCCACCGACCGACCCGCACCGCTTCGATCAGCGCGCGCACATCCAGCCCGTATGGGCAAACCGCCGCACAAGGCGGCGGCGTGTCCCGCAGACAACCGTCCGCGTAGGTTTTTATTTCCCGAAAATCCAATTGGTTTTATACGTCCATTATTACTCCGGCACCCGGGTCATCTGGCCTGAATACAGAAATCTTAATACTTTATGCCACTTTTTTTCGGTTATGGACGATTTTTAGTCCAAATATCGCTGTTTTCTCTCGGTTTTCAGCGAATTCCACAAATAATTCGTCCATAACCGCAATTTTTTGCCATTATCAAGGTTCAATCTTGTCAACAGATGCTTTCCGATAAAAACTTATACCGGATTCGCCGCGATCTCGTCAATCTCGTCGTACATCTCCGAGCCGAACCAGTATTTCTCGTGAACCTCCGGCGCGCTGGCGACTACGCGGTCGATCACGGCCTTGACTTTTTCGGGCGTCGCGGGCAGCGTATATACGCGTCCGCCGATCGCGTTGTTGATCGCGTTGAGGATGGCCATATGCCCCGAACTCTGATAGAGTTCCGAGCAGCCTGTAGAACCATGCGTGCCGATCTGGCGGTCGCGATCAAGGAACAGCAGCTCGATATCGTCCGGAACATCCGAGATCGTCGGAATGCCGGCGCCCGCAAGCGTCCCGTGCTTCTTCACATCGTCGTAATTTTCGGTCAGCGCGAAGCCGACGGTATGCGAGATGCCGCCGTAGGCTTGTCCCTCGACCGCAAGCTGGTTGCCGATCCTGCCCACGTCGCTGATGAAGACAATGCGCGTCACCTGCGTCTTGCCGGTCGCCTTCGCGACTTTCACCTCGGAGAGTACGACCCCGTAGGTGGTCGAGATGATGGGGTCTCCCTGGCTCGTATTGAAGTCGAGATCGACGACCTTGCCCGTTGTATCGTGCTTCCCGTAGAATTTGACCGGCTTTCCTTCGGCGATCATCTCGTCGTATGTCCGGTACGTGCCGTCCGTTTTGCGCATCTCCGAGAGCATCTTTTCCGCGGCTTCTTCCGTCGCGCGGCCGACGACAAAATGACAGCGGCTCGCGGCCGAAATGCCGGAGTTCGGGCAAAGGTGGCTGTCGTTCATCAGCAGATGGATCTGATCCGGTTCGAGTCCGAGCGGCCTCAGGCATTCGTGCGTATGCGTGAGCGTTCCGATATCGCCGCCCTGGCCCACATCCTGCCATGTGTTCGAAGCCGTAACCGATCCGTCCGGATTGAGCTCGAGCGCGACCTCGCCCATATCGTGGCCGCCGGTCGTCACGTTGAAGCCCGCGCTTGCGATTCCAACCCCATAATAATATTCGTCGTCCTCGGGCTTCTGCGCGACACGCGCTTTCGCCTCTTCATAAATCGGACGCATCTTGTCGTAGAGCTCGACCATCGACAGATCCTCATGATGCGGATACCCGTTGATCGTGAGGTCGCCCGGCTTGGCCAGGTTTTGATAACGGAATTCAAACGGATCGGCGCCGGCCTTCTCCGCGAGCATATCGACAAGCGCCTCGCCGAGCGTATACGACTGCGGTGAGCCGAAGCCGCGATACGATGTTCCGAAGCCGTGATTCGTGACCGACATACGCACGAGGCCCCGCACGTTCGGGATCACATAGGGGAAGCCCGGATAACGCAGGAGGCTTTGGATCAGGTTCATCGAAATATCGTCGTATGCGCCGTGATCCACGCCAAAGTCGAATTCGATCGCGGTGATCTTGCCGTCCTTGTCGCAGGCCATGCGCCCGTTGCTGTGCGCCGGCGTACGTTTGCCGCTGTAAGCCTGATGCTCGACATAGCTCATCGTCAGTGTGAGCTTCACATTCGGGTCATCCATCGCGAGCAGGCAGACACCCATGACTGCGAAACTTCCCGCGCAGGTGGACCAGCCGAACGAACCGCCGGTCGGGTTTTCGATAAAACGCAGCTTGTCGAGCGCGATGCCGACGCCGTCCGCGATCGACTCGCGGTTCCACTGGATCGACTGGCTCTTGTTCGCGATGACCATGTTCCCCTCGTCATCCCAGAACGCCTGCTGCGTGTCGCCCTCGATCGAGAGGTGCGGCTCGCGCGTTGAGTAGAAGGAGCCTTCGACTGAGAAGGCGCTGTCCGCGATCACGTCGCGCACATCCTCGCCCTTGATGACGGGCTGTTTCAGATAGACGTTCGAGGCGCGGTCATGGATGCGCATCGCATCCGGCGCGGCGGCGTCCAGGAAATTCTTGTATTCGGGGAGTTGTTCGATCTCGACACGCACCGCCGCGGCGGCCGCGCGCGCGTGCGCGCGCGTGTCCGCGATGACCGCGCCCACCAGATCGCCGTAGAAGAAGATTTTCTTGTCGTTAAAGATAGGCCGGATATCGCCTTTCAGCAACGAACGCACATTGAAATTCGGCTCAAAGATGATATTGGTGCCGCGCACGTCTTTCGCCGTCACGATCTTCACCACGCCGGGCATTTTCTCGGCCTCGGACGTATCGATCTTCTTGATCAGCGCGTGCGAAGTGATCTTCGGCTGGATGACCGCCACGTGCAGCGTGCCCGCCGGCATCTTCAGGCCGACGTCGTCGCCGTAATCTGCGAGGCCCAGCACTTTGCCGAGCGCCGCCGGCCGAGGATAACCCGTCCCGTAGATGCGTGCGCCCTTCTCGTGCTTGTACGTGATATCCTCCATCGTCTTCTCGCCGCGCAGCACCGCCGCCGCCGCCATGACCGCATCCACGATCGGGCGGTAGCCCGTGCACCGGCAGATATTGCGGTGTTTGAAGAACCAGTCGCGCACTTCTTCGCGCGTCGGTTTCGGATTCACGGCCAGAAGCCCTTTCGCGCTCATGATGAAACCGGGAGAGCAGAAGCCGCACTGCACGCCGCCGTACGTGATCCACGCCTGCTGCAGCGGATGCAGATGGGACGCCGTCCCGAGGCCTTCGATCGTCTCGATTGCGCAGCCGTCCGGCACATCCTTCATCTTTTTCATGCAGGAGCGCACGACGTCGCCGTCCACGAGCACCGAACAGGCGCCGCATTGGCCGGCTTCACAGCTGACCTTCACACCCGTCAGGCCGTAACGCCGGAGCGTATCCGCCAAGGTATCCAATTCCGGGTCATAAAAAAATGTCCGTTCGACCCCGTTTACGAGTTGTACCGCCTTCTTCAGCGCCATCCTTCTACCTCCGTTTTTCTTTTATTTATTGCCCATAACAAAACTATTCCCGGGAAACGCAACCGAAACGCAGCGCTTCCCAAAATTCGCTACCTAAATCTTACGATAGGGAAGGTAAGAATGCCATACAAAAACGGACAAACTTTCCCGCTTTCAGACGTTTTTATAATAATTTGGCTCTTATGAAAATTCGGCTTTGCGGTCGGCGCGAATCCCGTTTCCATCCGTGTCATAAACCGGCAAAAAACCGCCTCGCACAAGAGGCGGTTTCCTGCGAAATTGCTGTTTTTCTTACGCGAGGAAGGCTTTTGCCGCTTGAGCCGCGCCGGAAGCGTCTTCCGAGTACGCGTCCGCTCCGATCTCCTTCGCGAAGGCTTCGTTGATGGGCGCGCCGCCGACCATGACCTTGACCTTGTCGCGGATGCCGGCTGCCTCAAGCGCTTTGATGACGTCGCCCTGCGCCGCCATCGTGGTTGTAAGCAGTGCCGACAGCGCAAGTACTTCGGGATGATACTCGTTCACCGCATCGATGATCTTGGCCGCCGGGACGTCGGTCCCGAGATCGATCACTTCAAAGCCCGCGCCTTCAAGCATGAGCTTCACAAGGTTCTTACCGATGTCATGCAGGTCACCTGCGACCGTCGCGAGCACGACCCGGCCGATCGGCTTGATGTCCTCGCCGACGAGCCGGCTTTTCAACGTCTCGGTGCCTTTGTTCAACGCGCGCGCCGCGATCAGCACCTCCGGCACAAACACTTCGTTGTTTTTGAAACGGACACCCAATTCGCCCATGCCTTTCAGCAGCCCTTCGTCCAGAATCTGCTGCGGCGCGGTGCCTTCGTCAAGCGCCTGCGCAACGAGATCCGAAACTTCCTGCGCCTTGCCCTTTTGTACCAGTTCGGCGATATCGGAAAGTACACTCATGATGATTCCTCCTTCTGAATAAATATTCTCTGCCGAGAACGCAGTTGTGCAAAACAATAGGGATTGTCCCCATTATCCTTAGTTATTTTATCGAACTTCGGCGCATGCGGCTTGCCAATACCGGCGGCCTATTGGTAAATAATTGATACACTTACCCTCAAATTATGACAAAGAATTGCCATTTTCACGGGATCGCGTTATACTGAGATCATGGATTTTCAAAATCTTAAACATTTTTCGGATCTCTCGGGCTGCGGCGTGCAGGTGATCACATCGGACGGCGCCCGCGTTTTCGCGACGGAGCCGTTCGACCGTTGCGAGCCGGCGCTTGCGTATATCGCCGGCATGACGGACGAGCCGCTCGAAGCGCAGACGAAAGCGTCGATGATCTCGGGCGCGCTGCAATCCTACAGGTTCGGCGGGCGCTTCTTTTTTTTCTCACCGATCGGGCTGTTTCATTTCGCTTCGCCGATCATCCAAAACGAACGGCATACGCTTTCGGTCGTGGGAGGGCCGATCCTCGTGACGCCGATCGAGGATTTCATCAAGCTTGACCTTGAAGGCCGGCTGCCGGAAGGCTTCGACCGCGCGGAACTTTCGGAAAAACTCGCCGCCATTCCGCGATTCACGCCCGACGCCGCCAATACGCTCTCCGAACAACTGCTCATCAACGCAAAGCATCTCTCCGACCCCGAGTACCTGCGCCTTGAGAACGCGGGCGCGGCCGGCGGTGAAAGGCGTTACAGCGAATATATCCTCTCGTATTTTTCCGGTACGCCGACCTACGAGTCGATCCTTGAATTTGCCGAAGAACATCGCCGCGACAAGGCCACGCGCAAACACGAAAAGATCGTTTCCGCAGCCACAGAGTATATCGAACAAAATTATGCGAAAAAAATCACGCTCGAAGAGGTTGCGGCGCACGTCTACGTCAGCCCATCCTACCTCTCACGCATCCTAAAGGCTCGCACGGGGCGCAGTTTTCGCAGCCTTGTAAACGCGGCAAGGATCGCCGACGCGGTGCGGCTGCTCGAACAGAACGAACTCAGCCTTGGGGAGATCGCCTTCCGCACGGGATTTGAGGACCACAGTTATTTTACGAAAGTCTTTAAGCGCCATATCGGCGTGGGGCCGCGGGATTACCGCGCCGGACGGGACAGGAACTCCGGACAAAAGAGGATATAGCGCTTCCTTAGCTGACGAAAAATTCGCGTGTGATCCCGGGGGAACGCCCCCTCAATCGGTTTGCAGCAGGCCCAGATCTACGTTGTAGGGCACGTCCTTCGGCATCGGGTTGATTTTTATATCCGCCTTGCTGAGCAGCCCTTGCAAATATTCCTGGTATTTCGTGTATTGCGCCGCCTGCTCTTCCGACGATGAATTTACGGGAAGCGGCGCGATTTTGGCCATAAGCTGGCTGTTCAGGTCTTGCTGCGCCAAATACGCGCGAAGCTCCGTGTCGTTCGCCGCGGCGTATGTGAGCAGGAGTTTCTTCCACGCGCCCTGGCTGCCCCCTGCGCTTTGTTTCAGCTGATTGAACATCGCATCGACTTTTTGCTCGTTGACCGTGATCCCCGCAGCCTTGGCCTCGTTCTGCACCAGCATGTCCGAGGCCATGCCGCGGATGACCTCCTCGCGCAGGGTTTCCGGGGTTAGTTTGGAATTGAGCAGCGCTTTGGCCCAGCCAGCGTCACTCGCAAAACTCGAGTTTTGCGCCCGGAAGATATTGCAGCGCTCCGTAACCGCCGATTCGGAGATAGGCTTGCCGTTGACGGTAGCCGCCGAGGCGGAACCGGAACCAAAATACAGATAAAGCACGACTACCGCGACGACTAAAACAATAAGCGTGACGACAAGCGGCCGGATGCGTTTGCGCTTCGGCAATGCTGTGGTATCATCTGCGGCTTCAATCCCCTCTTCACGCGGTGCAATAAATTCGTATTTTTCTTCTTCCTGTGTCAAAATCTTTCCCCCCTTTGTTATAAATCATATTTTATCATAAGAATGAAACCGTTTCACAATACTGCGCGTAAAAAACTCTGCAGCCGTTCGGTCTTCGGATTTCCGAAAACTTCTTCCGGGTCGCCTTCCTCATGAATCAGGCCGTCCGCGAGAAAGATCGCGTAGCTTGAAACCTCGCGCGCGAAACCCATCTCATGCGTCGCGATAACCATCGTAATACGGCGTTCCGCAAGCCGGCGGATCGCCGCCAGCACTTCACCCGAGATCTCGGGATCGAGCGCGCTCGTCGGCTCGTCAAAACAGAGGATGTCAGGGTTCAGGGCAAGCGCCCGCGCAATCGCAACGCGTTGCTGCTGTCCGCCCGACAACTGATGCGGATAAGAATCCGTTTTGTCCGAAAGGCCTACCTGTGCGAGCAGCGCCCGCGCCTCTTCTTCAATTTCCGCGAGGATCCGCGCCTTGTTCGCGCGGTAGTCGGGGCTCTCTTTCGCAAGCAGCTCTCGCGCGAGCGTCACGTTGCGGAGCGCCGTATATTGCGGGAAGAGATTGAAATTCTGAAAGACGAGCCCAAAATGCAGCCGCTTTTTCCGCACAGCCTCTTCGGTCTGCGCGCTTTGGTCCGCTGCGTCGAAGAGCGTCTCTCCGTTCACCGAGATGCGCCCCCCGTCGGGTGTCTCAAGGAAATTGAGGCAGCGCAGCAGCGTCGTCTTGCCGCTGCCCGAAGAGCCGATCATCGCAAGCACGTCGCCGCGCTCCAGCGAAAAATCAATGCCCTTCAGCACTTCCGTCTCGCCGAAATGTTTATGCAGATCCGTTACTTCCAAAATTGCCATGTCGTTTTTTCTGACGCCGCCTTTCACGCCCTCACGCCCGGAAATAACCGAGCCGTTTTTCGAATTTCCCGAACAGGATCGTCAGAATGCCGCAGAACGCGAGATAGAAGACGCCGCTGTAAAAGAGCGGCCAGATCAGCGCGTTCACGGAGACAAACTCCTGTGCAAACATGATGATTTCTTTGACCGCGATGACGCGCGCGAGCGCCGTATCTTTCACGAGCGTGATGATCTCGTTGCTCATCGGAGGCAGGATGCGCTTCACGACCTGCAGCAGGATAACCTTGAAGAAGATCTGCGACCGCGTCATGCCGAGCACCTGCCCGGCCTCGTACTGACCTTTCGCGATGCTCTCGATCCCTCCGCGGTAGACCTCCGAAAAATACGCCGCGTAATTGATGATGAACGCGACGAGCACCGCGGTGATCCTGCCCATCGCCTCCGCGCCCCAGATCAGGCCCGGGCCGTAAAATACGATGATGACCTGCAGCAGCAGCGGCGTCGAGCGGATGATCCATACGAAAGTTTTGCTGATATACCGCACGAGACGATATTTGCTCATCGAGCAGAAAGCCACGCCGAGCCCGAGCGGAAGCGCGCACAAAAGCGTCACGCCGAAGATCAGACACGTGACGCCGAAGCCCTGGAGCAACTGCTCCGTTACGTATAAAAGAGTGGGTTGCGCTACCATAAATGAATCAGACGCAATTCCCCGGCCAACACCCGACGATTACTGATTGGAGATCAGCAACGCCGTCAGGTCGTATTTCTCCGCGAGCTTGTCGAGCGTCCCGTCCGCCGTCAACGCCTTGATCTGGGCGTTCACCTCGGGGACGATGTCGCTGCCGAGCCGGAACCCGACCCCGTATTCCTCCGCCGTGAGTGCGAGATTCGGAACGACCATCAGGTCGCTATAGCTCGTGTTCGGACCGACCATCGAATTCGCCAACGTATAATCGAGTACCGCGATGTCCGCCGTACCAGCCTTGACTTCCATGAGTGCGTCGGTCTGCTTGTCTACCGCCGTGTACGGCGCGGTCTTCAGCGAAGGATCGGCCTGCACCGCCGTCTCGCCCGCGGAACCCTGCTCCGCCACGATATTCGCGTTCACCATGTCGGCCGTCGTCTTGAATTTATCCGCGTCTTTCGTGCGGATGACCGCGACCTGCCTATTCCGAATATAGGGATCCGAGAAGGACATACTCTGTTTGCGCTCGTCGGTGATCGTAAACCCATTCCAGATGCAGTCGATGTTTTTCGCTTTGAGTTCGGCTTCCTTCGTATCCCAGTTGATCTCAATAAATTTCGGCGTAATGCCGAGATTCTTGCACACCGCCTGCGCGAACTCCGTATCGAAGCCGATAAGCTTGCCGTTTTCGTCATAATAATTCATCGGCGAATAGATCGTAATGCCGATCTTGAGTTCGCCCTGCTGCTTCACGTAGGCGAGGTCGCTGCCTGCCGCAGGCGCACTGCCGCCGGGCGCCGCTGCACTGCCGTTCGCGGGCGCCGAACCGCCGGAAGCAGGCGGTGGCGTTGTCCCGCCGCTCTTGCCGCAGCCGAACAGCATCGCCGCGATCAGCACAAAGACGCAAAGCATTATCCATCTTTTTTTCATAAGTTTATCTCCTATACACCATGCCCTCGGAAAACGCGGTTTCAATCTCCGGCGCTTCCCAAAAATTACACGGGTATAGTATAGCATAGCTCGGCGGGGCAGCCGCGCCGGATCCTAAGATACGATAATCAGGGAGACGATCGTCAGGGCGATCCAGCAGGAAGCGCCGAGCAGAATCGGCCGGATGCCGTTTGAAAACAACTCTTTTATGTGGGTATTGAGTCCGATCGCGCCCATCGCCATGATGATTACGAACTTGCCGAGGTTCGTGAGATCAACCGACATCCACGCAGGAAGATTCGCAAACGTATTCAATACGGCGGCGACGACGAAGGCCAGCACGAACCACGGGAACACCTTGACGAAACTGAACTCCCCGCCTTCCGCGCGTTTGTGCTTGCGCATGGTATACAGCGCCAGCACGAGGCAGACCGGGACGATCATCAGCGCCCGCGTCAGCTTGGAGATCGTCGCGATCTGAAGCGCCAGATCGCTCCCTGTCGCGCTGCTCCACGAAGTGCCGGCCGCCACAACGGACGACGTGTCGGTGATAGCGACCCCGGCCCACGTCCCGAAAGCGGTATCGCCCATATGCATGAGCATCCCGAGCGCCGGGAAGATCAGCGCGCCGATGATGTTGAACAGAAATATTGTGGAGATCGACTGGCTCACGTCCTCGTCTTTCGCGCGGAGCACGGGGGCCGCTGCGGCGATCGCCGACCCGCCGCAGATGGCTGTCCCCACGCCGATCAGCGCGGTGGTATTGCCTGGGAGCTTCAGCAGCTTCCCAACGAAGAACGCGGTCACAAACGCCAGCGCCATTGTCACCAGCATGATCAAAAGGGTCTGCCCGCCCACCTGAACGACATTAAAAAAATTCAGGCTGAAACCGAGCAGTACTACCGAATACTGCAACAATTTTTTGGATGTGTACTTAACGCCGTCTTCAAACGTCACCCCATTTTTGAACCAGTGGTTTGTCAGTCGCGGGAAGATCGCAGAGACCGCGATACCGATAAGGATCGCGATGATCGGCCCGCCGACAACAGGGACGGCCATGCCGATAAGCCATGACGGAAAGGCGACCGCAAAACTCAACAGGATACCGGGTATGATATGATACCATTTGCGTTCAAATTTTATTTCTGCTTCTTTTATTGACTTGTCCGAGTGCGCCATAAGGGGTTTGTCCTTCGCTGATCCTGTTATTGTTTTTACGATATTTTTTTATCGATTTTTTGATTATAACATTTGCTATTTAATAAGTATAATATTATTATTTTATTATAATAATAAGTATTACTAATATAAGGAGGATCCTTGTTTGACGCTCCGGAATTTTGAAATCTTTGTCACGGTCTGTGACGTCATGAATATGACGGCGGCGGCGGAGCGGCTGTTCATCTCCCAATCCGCGGTCAGCCAGGCCGTAACCGAGCTTGAAAAGCAGTATGGTGTGCGCTTGTTTGAGCGCCTTTCCCGAAAACTGTATCTGACGGGCGCGGGGGAAAAGCTGTACGGTTACGCGCGGCACATCATCGGAATGAATGAAGAGATAGACAAGGAAATGAAGGCCCTCGGCGAAAACGGTCCGATACGCATCGGCGCAAGCGTCACGGTGGCGACTTATGTTCTTCCCGCGCTTGTTTCTTCTTTCAAGCGGACCGTTCCGGGTACGAAAATTACCGTCTGCGAGGACAATACGAACGAAATCGAAAAGCGGCTGTTGTCCGATCAAACCGATATCGGGCTGGTGGAAGGGGATATCCTGTCGCCGAATATCCTCAGCACGCCCTTTTCCGACGACGAATTGACGCTTATCTGCGGGACCGGGCACCCGTTCGCCGCCCTGTCGTCCGTAGATCCGCGTAAGTTGGAAAATGAAGATTTCATCATCCGGGAACCCGGCAGCGGCACGCGGAAGACATTTGAAGATGCGATGACGCGAGGCGGGCTGACATGGAAAGCCGGCTGGGTATGCAACAGTATGGATACCATAAAAGAAGCGGTTATGGCAGGGCTTGGCGTATCGGTTATTTCCCGGATCGCGGTGGAGGGGGAGATCGCCGCGGGGAGGCTCTGCGCAAAACCCGTCACCGGCGTTCGCTTTCGCCGGACCTTCAAAATCGCCTGCCACAAAAACAAATACCTCACGCCTTCCATGAAAAAATTTGTGGATTACTGCATGAATAAATAAGTGTTATCGCATTTTTGAAACGCGATTCTTTCCTCGCCGCCGCGTATCCAAACCCTGCCGCACCGGCAAAAACCCAGTTTCTCAAACAAGCGCAGCATGGGCGCATTATTTTCATGCGTATCGGCTCTCAGATTTCCGCACTGCGCCAAGGCCCAGCCGATACAGAAGCCGCCGATTCCCCTGCCGCCGCGCTTGACAGCAAGCCTGTGCATCGAGCCGTAAGGGGCGTTGTTCAGCCACGCGCCTTCTATGACCGCGTAGTCGGGGTCGTCCCCGGTATGAAAGCAAAAAGCGCTGAGAATTTCCCCGTCCCGCTCGCACACAAAACCCTGTCCATTCGCCGACGCGTCGAATTCAACGACTTCAAGAGGAGGATAGTCGTCCCGCCACTGTTCCGGGTTGCCGTTTTCCCGCATAAAATCGCGGGCGTCCGCGTAAATTTGCAGAACAGCCGCGATATCCGCCTCTGTGGATCTTCTGATTATGAGACCGGGATCCGGGGTGATTCTATGTTCTGCCATTCGAATAAGCGCTCTCTGAAAAAATCATTTCTTTGCCACAGGCCCCTGATCATGCCTGTGTTTCCCGCCATCATGATCGGAGAAGAGAAAAATCAGGGAGAATACGACCGGAAGCCCGAGCAGGAAGAACGTGGAGATAGCCGGAATAAGGATGGACATAGCAATGATCAGGGCCGCGCAGCCGCCCATGACGACAAAGCGAATCCAGGTCGCGCCCGGCGGGGCTTCGCGCTTCGCGCGTTCCACCTCCTCCCTCCGCTTTTCGCGTATCTTTTTGATGTTATAATTCCCACTGATAATCATGCGGAAAATCAGCATATAGCAGAGATTGACGAGGACGTAGATGACGTCATAGCCGATCGCCGGAAGCAGCGCGCCGGGATTCTCGATCACCCATTTCGTCAGGATGGGGATGAGCGACAGGAAAAACAGATAAAATAGGTTGGACCAGACAATTTTGGTCGTGACCTTCTCGATATACGTGAACATGCGGTGATGTGCGCTCCAAAACGAACCGACCACGATGAAGCTGATGAAATAAATAAAGATCGCCAGCAGGAATTGCAGCAAATCCTGCCCTTTGAAGGACGGCGGCAGCGGGATGCTCAGCACCATGATCGTGATAACGATAGCGATCACGCCGTCGCTGAACGCTTCCAGCCGGCTTTTCGTCAGCCTTGTGGATCTTTCTTTCTTTGCTTTCTCCGAGGTTTCCGTAACGGGGCTTCCCGATGTTGTAGATTTTTCCGGTTCCATAGCAGTATTTTAGCATACTGTGAGAAACCTCGAACTTCATTGTGATTATCATCGATTTCCGAAAAATATCATTATTTAGGGTCACCTGAATAACCCGCTGTTCTCAATACGCGAGCGCCGGATTGCGCCGCCGACAGTTAAAGCCATAGCATGATATCTCAAAATCGCCGGTAACGATGATTTTTATAAGGACAAAAA
>WRFF01000040.1 GCA_009778945.1 Clostridiales bacterium
ATAGACTGTTCCGATACCGGCCAGTGCTTCCGCGAGTTTGTGGACGCCGACAGCTTTGATGCCGTCGTCGTTGACAACTAAAATATTCATAGTGCGTATTCTAACATAGTTTTTTACACTTGCCCGAAGTCTTGATCGCCACCCGGAATACCGGCGGTCCGTGTGACCGGCATTACAAAACTGATGCCGCGGCCTTCCTCCGTCAGCCCCGCTTTATCCGTGATCACGTTAATGACATCTTTCACAAATTCTTTCTTGATGAGCGTCAGCACGACTTCCTTTTCGGGCTGGATTGTGATGCCGATAAATGTCTTGTCCGCCCGAATCCCGCTGCCGCGCGCGTAGAGCACGGTGCTTCCGCGTGCGCCCGCTTCCCGCGCGGCCGTGATCACGACGTCCGCGTACCCCCGGTTTACGATTGTTACGATCAAGCTATATATAATATTTTTATTTTCCGCCATTTCATTCCTCCTTGTCCGCGGGGCCGGAAATATATTCAAGCGCCAGCGGGCCGCTTACGCCTTCCATCGGGACAAGCGCCGCTATCGCGTCGCCGTCCGCCGCCTCCGAGTACCCGTATTCGATGAGCGCCAGCGCGCGCTCGACCTTCGAATCGCTGACGACGCTGAAGAGCAGCCCGAATTCCTCGTCGTCAAGGCCCAGATAGTCCAGGACGCCGTGCGCGCCGCGGCTTTCGCCGACCATCGCCATGTTATACGTTATGCCCAATTCACGCAGATCATGGATGATCCTGTCGGTGACGCCGCGCCGGCAGGCTGTAAACAGCAGATTGACGCGCTCGTAAGATTTTTCCGTCATAACACCTCACCTTCTTCTCCAAAGAAATCCTCCGCCGTCACAAGGCTTTGGATATGTTCATAATCATAATCCTCGAAATCGATATAGTCGTTATCCGACGCGATGCGCCTAACCATCGAAGCGGCGCTCACTTCTTCGATCCATTCGGGACTCGCCGCGTAGTCCATATCGACATCCGCGTCAAACCGGCTTTGTTCATCCGAATATTCCGCCGCGCCCCAGCGCTCGGTCACACGCTGCGTCTCCAGTTGATGTGTGATCGTTTCCAAGCTGCCTTCTTCCGCGCCTTGCGTGTCCGCCATCTTTCTCTTGTAGATGAGGCCGACAATCTGCACCGTGAACAGCGGCGTCATCGCGACAAGCGCAACCACGCCAAAGGCGTCCGTCATGATATTGCCGCCCGAAGCCTCGCAAACCCCCATCGTAAACGGCAGTACGAAGGTTGCCGTCATGGGCCCGGACGCAACCGCGCCCGAATCGAACGCGACCGCCGTAAAAATCTTCGGAGAAAACCGCGAAAGGATGATCGAGAGCGCGTAACCGGGCAGGATGATCCACCAGATCGAAATATGGGTGAGCACGCGGATCATCGCGAGCGTAAGCGCAATCGCGATACTGATAGAAAAAGCGCGCTGCATCACCTTTCTCGTGATCGCGCCGCCGGTCAAATCCTCCGCCTCCTCGATCAGGACGCGTACCGCCGGCTCCGCGAGCACGATAAAATACCCCATAAGCGCGCCGAGCGGAATGAGGATCCAAGCGTGCGGCAGGGCGCCGATATATTTGCCGATATATACGCCCGCCGGCATAAAGCCGGTGCTGACGCCGGTCAGAAAGACCACAAGCCCCAGATAGGTGTAAACAAGGCCGATGCCGATCTTGATAAGCGTGCTGACCGGCAGCTTGAGCACCGTGAACTGGAAGACAAGAAACAGCAGGATGAGCGGAAGCACCGCGAAAGCGATCTCCTGGAAGTGCGCCGGAAAAGCGTGCAGGAAGGCGTTGAAAAGTTCGGGCACGTTCCCGATATTTTGCAGCGCTTCCGTATGGAGGTCGGACTGCTGCGGCTCATAGAAGAACGACAAAATCATAACGGCGTAGATCGGCCCGATACTGCAGAGCGCCGCGAGTCCGAAGCTGTCGTCACGGCTGCTCTTCCCGCCGCGGACGGAACTGACGCCTACGCCGAGGGCCAGGATGAAGGGGATCGCGAACGGTCCCGTCGTAACGCCGCCCGCGTCAAAAGCGACCGCAAAATATTCCTGGGGGACAAAGAGGCCGAGTACCAGCGCGCCGATATAGGAGACGGCCAGGAGTTTGGCCATACTGATCTGATAGAGGATGCGCAGCATCGCAAGCACCAGGAAAACGCCGAGGCCGACCGCGACCGTGACGGTGAGGGCCATATTCGGTATGCCCGGCACCTGCCGCGCGAGGATCTGGAGATCCGGTTCGGCGATCGTGACCATCGTGCCCATGAGCAATGCGGCGATCACAATCAGCCAGATTTTGCGCGATTTTGAGAGGTATTGACCGAGATGCTCGCCGATCGGCATCATCGCAAGATGCTGGCCGAGTGTGAAGAGCACCATACCTATCAGGAGGAAGGCCGCGCCGAGCAGGAACATCCCGCGCACCGCAAACGGCATCGGCGCGAACGTGAAATTCAGCGCAAGCACGATGAGGATGATCGGGAGCAGAGATCCCAGCGATTCCTTCAGTTTTTCGGTCAAAACATGGCTCATACGTCGTTTACAGTCAGCGAACTAAGGGGCTCCTTTCGGCGTCTCTTGCCTGGCAATATCGGATCATCTTTGCGTATTTCGCAGCGGCGCGCTGCGAACGCACCGCGAAGTTTGTCAGAATTTATTATTCATTGTATCATAAATTATGCATTATTTATAATAATGGATTTGCGCCATTGCCATAATGAAGGAGAAAAAAATGAAAACGTACAAAACATTGCTGTTTGAACAGAACGGTGCGACAGGCGTCGTAAAGGTAAACCGGCCGGATGCGCTGAACGCGCTGAACGCGGAAGTGCTGACAGAACTGGCGTCGATCTTTGACGAGATCGCGCGGGACAATTCGGTCGGCGCAGTCATCCTGACCGGCGAGGGGCGCTCCTTTGTCGCGGGCGCGGACATCGCTGCCATGCGGGAGATGAGCGCGCTCGAAGGCCGCGCCTTTATGCTGAAAGGGCAGGCGGTCATGCAGCAGATCGAGACGCTGCCAAAACCCGTCATCGCGGCGGTAAACGGATTCGCGCTCGGCGGCGGCTGCGAGCTTGCGATGGCATGCGATATCCGGCTTGCGTCGGAAAAGGCGAAATTCGGCCAGCCGGAAGTCGGGCTCGGTATCATTCCCGGCTTCGGCGGCACCCAGCGCCTGCCGCGCCTGGTCGGCAAAGGCATGGCGAAATACCTGATTTTCAGCGCGGAGATGATCGGCGCGGACGAGGCGAAGGCCATCGGCCTCGTTGAAAAGGTCTACGCGCCGGAAACGCTGATGGAAGAAGCGATGAAACTCGCGGAGATGATCCTGTCAAAAGCCCCGATTGCCGTCGCGCTTTCAAAAGCCGCAATCAACAACGGCGTGAACGTCGATCTGCCTACCGGTGTGAATTTCGAAGCCGAAGCGAGCGCCTCGCCGTTCGGTTCGGAGGACCGCCTTGAGGGCATGAGCGCGTTCCTGGAAAAGCGCCCCGCGGCATTCCGAAATAAATAACGATTTAACGGTGTATAATTTATATACGAAAATATTCTTCTAAGCTGTATGGAAAGGGCGCCGGAATAGCCTGATATAAAGAAACGGCTTCGGCGTATAAGGTGTTCAAATGTTCACAACCGCAGTTGATCCGGAAGTCATGAAAGGCGTCCTGCCGGAAAATTTCCCGGCCGACAAACTCAGCCAACCCAAATACAAAATGATCGTGGAGCACAATGTCTTCATCACCATGCGCGACGGCGTGAAGGTGGCTTGCGATATTTACCGGCCGGACTCGGATGAAAAATTCCCGGCTCTTTACGCCACGACGGCATATCAGAAGAACCTGCAGCATCTGCCAGTGGTCCCGACGTTTCACATGGTCGAAGTAAACAAGATCGACTGGTTTGTGGAAAGAGGTTATGTCTATGTAGTCCAGGATATGCGGGGGACGGGCGATTCCGACGGGGATTTCGGATTTTTCAGCCTGCAGGAGCAGCTGGACTTCTACGATTGCATCGAATGGATCGCGTTACAGCCCTGGTGCACCGGCAAGGTCGGCATGATTGGCGAATCCCTGCTCTCCTGGGCACAGTGGCTTGCGGCCCAGCACCAGCCGCCGCACCTCTGCACCATCATCCCGTTTGACGGCGGCGCCGACATCTACCGCGACGTGGCCTACCACGGCGGCGTGATGAGTATCGGCTTCCCGTCCGTATGGTACAACTGGGAGGTCCGCGCGCATTATCATATGGGCTACGGGCCCGTGCGGGGGAAACACAACAGCAAACCGAACCAGGGCAAATTCGACTTCGCGTGGGAGTGCATCAACCACCAGACTTTCGACGACTTCTGGAAACTCCGCAGATCCGATATCAAGAAGATCAAAGTTCCTGTATACAGCATCGGCGAATGGCATAAGAGCGGCCTGCACCTGCGCGGCAATCTGAGAGGCTATGAGGAACTGGAGACGCCCAAGAAGCTGATGGTCTGCCAGGGCGAGACGGATGGCGACGAGATGGCGGTCTTCAATACGCCGGAAATGCGCCTGCTGATGCTCCGGTGGTACGATCACTGGCTGAAGGACAACGACACCGGCATGATGGAGGAGCCGGAAGTCTGCCTCTATATCCGCGGCAAGGACGAGTTCCGGTTTGAGGAAAAATGGCCTCTCCCGCGCACAAGCTATACGAACTACTATCTTTCCGGCCAGAAGAGCGGCGCCGTGGATTCGCTGAACGACGGCAAGCTGCTGCCGGAGCCTCAAAAGAGCGGCCCGGCCTCCGTCACCTATTCCTATCCGCAGAAAAACTGGACCAATTTCGGCGGCCCCGGCAGCGCCCTGATCGAACACGGGATGGTTTATCCGTACCGGGAGATCCTCACGTTCACGACCGACCCGTTCGAAAAGGAAACCGAGGTCTGCGGAAATATCACGCTCACCCTCTTCGCTTCCTCAAAGATCGAATTCCCCGAATACAAGGAAACGAAATTCCTCTGTCGCCTCTGGGATCAGTTCCCCGACGCCATGCAGGATCCGGAGTATCCACTGAAGGCCATGCTCATGACCCAGGGCCGGCTCAAGAGCTGCTACGCCTTTGACAAGGATGAGGAGCTCACCCGGCCCTACCGGCCGTACTATACGCATGAAACGCCGCGCGAGATCGAGGAAGGAAAGATTTACAAATACGAGATCGAGATACTCGGCACGAGCTGTTATTTCAAGAAGGGCCACAGGCTGCGCCTGGAGGTCGCGAACTACGACTCAAATGCGCTCGACCACGGCGGACACTACTACGGCCTCGCCGTCGGGAAAGATACGATTTATTTCGACGGAGAGCACGCGTCGTTCCTGACCCTGCCGATCACGTATGTGAAGGAATAACTCTTCTGCATTGTGGATCATGATGCCGGCGCTTTGAGGCGAGTAGCGGAAATTCCGAGAATCTCCGGAATTATAGTACAAATCGACGGTTATGTAAGATTATTCGATCAAAAAGGCTGAAAATCGAGTAATAACATGGGAATTCAACAGAAAACTCTTACATAACCGTCATTTTGTGCTACAAACCTGCTATATTTCTGTCCTAAACATGATTATTAAGCCATAAATCAGCTTTGGAGTGCTCGCATTTGCGATTCACTACTTGACAATACTACGGAAGCCGATATATTATTATTACGGTAGCCGATATATCATCTGACGTAATAAGGAGAGAGGATGCCGGAAAGTATTGAAAGAGGGGCATTGACGGAAGCGGTCTTCTATATCCTCCTTTCGCTGCATGAACCCATGCATGGTTACGCTATCATGCAAAACATTGAAAGATTGACAGGCGGCCGTGTTGCGCTTGGCCCAGGTACGCTGTACGGCGCGATCAACGCGCTCGTGCAAAAAAGGTGGATCGAAGCCCTGTCCGCGGAGAAAGATTCCCGGAAAAAAGAGTATGTCATCACGGAGCTTGGCCGGTCGGTGTTCGACGGAGAACTCGGCAGGCTTAAAGAGTTGATTCGAAACGGAGAAAGAACCCGGCTTGAAATGAAAGGAACGAAAAAGTCATGAGGAAAGTTGTTTGGAAATTGTTTGTGGATTATGAAAAAGAAGAAAAATGGCTGAATGATATGGCGGCCAAAGGCCTCGCGTTCGAGGATTATTCTTTTGCCCGTTATGTGTTCTCGGACTGCAAGCCGGGCGAGTACATCTATCGGATCGAGCTTTTGGAAAATTCTTTCCGCAATCCGGAGAGCCAGCAGTATTTGAGCTTTATGTCCGAAACCGGCGCAGAGCCGGTCGCAAATTGGTTCAGATGGATATATTTCCGGAAAAAAGCCGCGGAGGGGGTGTTTGAATTATACAGCGATATAGAGAGCAAAATTGCGCATTTCAACCGGATTATGTGGCTCTTTTTCATAATCATGTGTATGGAGATCGTGATCGGACTCTCAAACATAAACATAGGCCTGCAGTTTCGTGATGGAATCCATGACGGGGCGCCGGCCAATTTTGTGATCGGGGTCGTCTGTGTCTGTATCGGTATCGTCCTGTTTTTCCCCTTTAACCGCACGAGGCTGCAGGTGAAGAAACTGAGGCAGGATAAACTCCTGATGGAGTGAGCCCCCATAAGAAAATCCGGGGATTCTGTTGCCCGATCGGCTAAGAATCCCCTTTCATTCCGTTTGGTATGTTATCAGTTTTCTGAGCATCTTATCTTTTTTTGACTGCTCGATATTTTCCTGCAGGTCGTATTTCAGAGCCTTAGTGGGGCACACTCTCACGCAGGCGGGAATCAATCCGCTTTCTACCCTTTCGGCGCAGCCGTTGCATTTGCTGATCTTTCCGTCGGCGCCAAATTTCGGCGCGCCGTTCGGACAGTTCATGATGCACGAATGGCAGCCTATGCAGAGCGAAACCTCCGCAACCACCAGCCCGTTTTCGTCCTTCCCGAGGCAGCCCGTGGGGCAGCCCGCGATGCAAGGCGCGTCATCGCAATGCATGCACGCGAGGGATATATAGCCCAGCTTCTTCGTGACGGACCAAAGCGGCTTGACAGGGGAAACCTCCCGAAGCCCGCGGTCCGTCTCCGTGTCGATATCGTTTTGATCCATGCACGCGACAACGCAAGCGAAGCAGCCCGAACACCGTTCAAGATCAAAATCAAACACTTTATATTCCGTACTCATTCCCTGCCACCTGCCTTTTCGACCTTGCAAAGAAGCGATTTAAATCCCGGGAACCCCGATATGGGGTCAAGGTAATCCGCTTCGATCAGTGTGTTTACGTCGGCGCCCGCATAATCGTGATAGATCGACACGACGCCCGTCTGCACCAGTTCGCTGATATTTGCCTTTACCTTTATCCGCCCTTTCGGCGTGGAAATGCTGATTTCATCGCCCTGGCCGACGCCCAGACCGGCCGCGTCATCTTTGTTTATATCCGCGCTCGGCATGGGCCTCAAACTTTGGATCCAGGGAAGCCGGAACATTTCGCTGTGTTGATACATCGGCAGCCTGGAGCCTGTATTCAGGATAAACGGATATTTCTTCGCGAGTTCGGGCTGAGCCGTTTCACTCATTTTCGAGGGTTTGTATACAGGCAGCGGCGAGCAGGACGGCTGCAATTTTTTAATGACTTCCGAAACGCATTCGACTTTGCCGCTGGGGGTGTGAAAGCCTTCTTCCTCGTATTTTTTGAATTTCAGCGGGGTTTGCGGCGCCATCACCCCTGACGGAAGTCCCTTCAGTTCGGACAGCGTTATGCCGCTCGGCTCCAGTATCCAGTCGAGATTGTGTTCATAGCCTTTTCTCATAAGATCGTCGCCGATATCCAGCCGCTTTGCCAGCTCAAATATCACGTCTGTATCGGATTTTGATTCGTACAGCGGCGCGATCGCCGGGGTGGTATAGAGCACATACCCGTTCGGATAGGTCTTCAGCTCGCCCCTCTCCACGGAAGTGCAGGCGGGGAGGACGATATCCGCGTATTTGCACGTCTCGGTAAAGAAGATGTCAACATCAACAAAAAACTCGAGCTTCTTCAGCGCGTTGGCCGTCCTCTCCGTATCCGGCCACATTCGATGGTTGATCCCGAAAGCCATCAGGTATTTGATCGGATAGGGCTTTTCGTCCAGTATCTGTCCGTGCAGCCTCCCGCCGTGCGCGTCATCGGTCAGCTCCATCCATACGGGGAATTCTTCGGCCCCGAGGCGCGGCGCGTATTCGGACAGCGGTTTTGGAGGCGTCTGATACTCCTTCGTACGGGTAGGAAAGCCGGAAGCTGTTTCAAGCCATGTAGTGTCCTTGAACACATTCCCGCCTTTGACGTCGATATTGCCTGTCAGGGCGATCAGCAGCATGGCCGCCCTGTAATTTTGGAGCCCGTTTGTATGGTGTACGACAGGAGCCGAACTCGGCATAAAAGCGGCAGGTTTTGTCTCCGCGTACATCCGGGCCGCTTCCAGGATCCGCTCGGCCGGAACGCCTGTGATTTCCTCCGCTTTTTCCGGCGTAAACGTCAGGGCATATTCCCTGTATTCGTCAAACCCATGAACGTACCTGCTGACAAAATCTTTATCGTACAATTCTTCGCTGATGATCACGCGGGCCATGGCGAGCGCCAGAGCGCCGTCCGTACCGGGTTTCAGCTTCAGATGGATGTCGGCGTGCGCGGCCATCGGCGTTACTCTCGGGTCGACAACGATCATCTTCATCCCGTTTTCTTTTTTATCAAGAATCGCGCGCGCCTGCGTCGAGTTCGTATAAAACGGGTTGCTGCTCCAAACGAGCAGGCAATTTGTATTCGGGAGGTCCGGATAGGCAAATGAACCGTAGTCGAGCAGCCAGGACATATACATCGCCTTGAAACAGGTGCAGGACTCGGTACAATAGTTCGGAGACCCGTAAGCATACGCCAGCCGCTGGACGAACGGGCGGATCCACTTTGTATAACCCACAAAAAAGGCAGCTTCCTCGGGCCCTTCCTCTTTTTTCAGTTTATTAAATTTATCCGCTATAACGGAATAGGCTTCTTCCCAGGATATCTCTTCAAACCGACCTGTACCTTTTTCACCCACACGCTTCATAGGGTGTTTTATCCGGTCGGGGCTGTAGACATACTGCCTCGTGGAGGCGCCCTTTGAACAGAGCGTGCCGCCGCTGTTTTTGTGTTCCAGCGTCCCCTCCACTTTGATGATTTCCCCGTCCTTGACGTACAGATCAAGGCCGCAGTGGGAATGGGGATTGCATATCGAACAAATCGATTTTTTTATTTCAATCCCCGTCTCTTCACAGGCAATTTTGCCTTTGATCAGTTTCTCCGTGTCCATTGGTCACCTCATTTCCGAAAAAGTTTTTTCAATACCCGGAAATTTTTCATAAAGCCTGTTCATGGCCGGGCTTTCGTCCGTGAATCCGCGCAGCGCATCTTTGGCCAACAGGCCTTTTGTCAGATGGTATTTCAAAATGCCGGAAATTTCCGGGATATCGAACAGGTTGATTCCCGTCAGTTTTCGATCTGTGAAGACGAGCCGTATATAGCGGCTGTTCGCTCTGTCCGCTTCTTCGTATATCTCATCCCCGTTATTGACATCGCCCGCCCCCGCAAAATCGTGACCAAAAAAATGCGTGAAATTGTGAGGGATTGTGCCGGAATACCTGGCTCTTCTTCCCGCGAGATTTTGCCCCGCAATCCTGCCCTGCAAACGCGCGGCGCTCACAAGCCCGAGCATCTGCGCCTCTCCGCCCGCGCCCGGCGCCCGGCAGACGTCTCCGGCAGCATAGACCCCTTCCGCGCTCGTTTCCAGATATTCGTTCACGAGAATGCCTTTGTCTGTCTTTATTTGCCCGGGGTTGACAAACGAGATATTCGGGCCTGCGCCCGCGCAGACAACAATATGATCAAAAACCTCTTCCGCCTGACTTCCGGAAAAGCGAACGGAAAAGCTGTTTCCGTTCTTTTCGGCTTTTTCCGCCAAAGCGCCAAATACCAAGCGTATACCTTTTTCTTCAAGGATCCGGTGGATTATTTCCGAGCAGTTTTCGTGTGCGGCCAAAGGGAAAATGCTCTTTGCGAAATCCGTCAGCGTCACCGCAAAACCGGCGTCCGCAAGAGCTTCGACGGCCTTCACGCCGATCATCGAAGCGCCGACCACCAGAGCGCGTTTTCTGTCCGAGCCGAGAATTTCCTTGAATCTTACGGCGTCATCCGCCGTCCGCAGCATGCAGACGGAGTCTTTCAGAGATTGAAATACGCCCGGCAGCATCGGGGCGGCCCCGGCAGCAATGACGCATTTGTCATAGCTTATCTCCTGCCCGCCGGCCGTTTTCACAACCCGGTTTTCGGCGTCAAGGCTTGTCACGGATGATCCGAAGAGACGGGTGACGCCATATTGATCATAAAAATCAAACCCGTCGCCATACGGAAACAGTTCTTTGTATTCGATTTTCCCGGATGCAAAATACGTGGCAAGCATCGGATTAAAGGCCGGCAGGCTCGTATCGGAAACCACATATAACGCACCGCGGTAACCCGCTCCTCTTGCGGCTTTGACACATTCCGCAGAGGCTAAACCGTTTCCGATAATAACCGAAGATTCAAGCATGGTACACCTCTATACTATCGGCAGAGCAGGCGCAAACTACAGATATTTTTTGCAGGTCTTCCGGACAAATTCAACGAATTCCTCCAAGCAGACAACCTGCGGATAGTGCCCGCAAGGCAGCAGGGTCCACGGACGTCCGCCGCGTTCGGCCGTCGTCATATTTGCGTAGGCCATCCAGTACGGTGTCCACGCCCCGATGCTGAATTCCAGATTGGGCATTTTCTCAAGCTCTTCTTTTGTATAGGAATCCATATCCACCGTGCCCAAATAGTATTCGGCCCAGTACTCGTTGTTGGCTTCGACCCGTTTGAGGAAATCCTCCCCGAAGGCCTTCCAGTTGTCCCAATTGCAGATAAAGGACACGTCCCGCGGCGAGAAGCCCTTGCACATAGGGCCGAACGTCCCGTAGATCGCGTCAAAGAAATCAAACCCGGTTTTGGGGATCGGCGTATCATTCATCAAAGCGGCCTCATGGGCGATCAGGTTCCGCGCAACTTCCGGAAAATATTTGCCGATAGCCAGCACCGCCTGCCCGCCGGAACTGCACCCGTAGATGGAGGCCGGCGCCATGTCCAGCGCTTTAATGATTTCCGCCACGTCCGAGGCGATCATTTTGGGCGTGACGTGCTGGTTTTCCTTCGGCATGGACCGGGTCCCGCCGCGCATATCAAACGTCAGCACCGTGAATTCGTCCGCGAGCATATCCCCGACTTTGCTGTAATGCTCGCAATCGTTGACCCCGTCGGGCACAAGCACCAGCGCCGGGCCGGAGCCTCTCCGCTCGCAATAAAAATCCACGTCATTCACCTTTACCGTAAGAATTTCTTTTGACATAACCGTTCTCCCTTCCGCGCGCAATATATTTTTTGGGGGAAGCGCCGAATAAACGTATTCCCATAAATTATTATATGCGCATTGATCCGCGGCGGCAATCAGAGTATTGTAAATAAGTACAATGATTTATGAATCCACACGCATGGAATAGGAGTGACACGTCATGGAAAAAAGAAATTTCAACGGCAGGGACATCTCTTTGCTGGGGTTCGGGCTTATGCGCCTGCCGAGAAAACCGGGCAACCCGTCCGATATCGACCTTGAGGCTTCTTCGAAGCTTGTGGATTTTGCGATCGCGAACGGTATCAACTATTTTGACACAGCCTATACCTACGACGGAAGCGAGGCTTTTGCGGGCTGCGCGCTTTCAAATTATTCGCGCGACACTTACTGTCTCGCCACAAAATGCCCGCCGTGGAAGATCAAAAACACCGATGATTTCGAGCGTATTTTTGCGGAACAACTCGCGCGCTGCAGGACCGGTTATTTTGATTTTTACCTGGTTCACAATATGGCGCAGGAGTCCAGGCGGGCGGCGGGAAACGAGGAATATTTTGAAAGCTTCGTCCGGCTCGGTATGCATGAGATGCTGAAACGGAAAAAGGCCGAGGGAAAAATCCGGAATATCGGCTTCTCTTTTCACGGCACGGCAGATCTGCTTCTGCGGCTTGTCGACCGGTATGAATGGGATTTTTCCCAGGTTCAAGTGAACTATATCGACTGGATAACCACAGACGCAAAGCGTCAATACGAAATATTGACAGAGCACAATATCCCGGTCGTCGTTATGGAGCCCCTGCGCGGCGGCACGATGGCGACGCTGAGCGAAGACGCGGCCGCGCTGCTGAAAAAGGCCAGGCCAGGCGCAAGCCTGGCGAGCTGGGGCATTCGCTACGCGGCGTCGCTGCCGAATGTCGTCACGGTCCTCAGCGGCATGAATGAAATGGGACAGCGCAAAGACAATATCGCGACGATGGACGGTTTTCAGCCGGTCACCGAAGCGGAAAAAGAAGTCCTGTATGAAGCC
>WRFF01000041.1 GCA_009778945.1 Clostridiales bacterium
CCTATCGGGACGATATCGTCACCATCAACCACACCTTTGTGGACGATTCGCTGCGCGGGCAGGGGATTGCCGGAAAACTCATGGAAGAGGCTTACGCGATGCTGAAGACAGATGGCCGAAAAGCCGTCCTGACCTGTCCCTATGCGATCAAATGGTTCGCGGAGCATCCGGAGAAGAATGATATTGTTGTGGCACTGTGACACCGCACAACAAAAGGCGGTCCGGTGAGGCCGCCTTTTAAGAAAAGTGAAAACTTTTCGGGGAAACCGGGCGGAATCCCCGAAAAGCTGTCTTCACATCAGTATGTGATCGCGTCAATTTCGAAAAACGCTTGCGGGTGCTTGCAAGCCGGGCATTCCTTTACGGCTTTCGTACCCGTGTATTTGAAACCGCAGTTGCTGCATTTCCAGACGACGGGCTCGCTGCGTTCAAAGACCGCGCCGGTCTCGATATTTTCTTTGAGTTTCAGATAACGTTCTTCGTGGCTCTTTTCGATCTTGCCCACATTTTCAAATTGAAGCGCAATCTCATCAAAACCTTCTTCATGGGCTTCCTTCGCCATGCGCGCGTACATATCGGTCCACTCAAAATGCTCTCCGGCCGCCGCATCGGTGAGATTTTCTGTCGTCGTGCCGACGCCGTGGAAATGTTTGAACCAAAGTTCCGCATGCTCTTTCTCGTTGCCTGCTGTCTCCGCAAAGATATTGGATATCTGCCGATAGCCTTCCGACGCCGCCTGCGACGAGTAGAACGTGTATTTGTTGCGCGCCTGTGACTCTCCCGCGAACGCATCCATCAAATTCTTTTCTGTTTTTGTGCCTTTTAAATCCTTCATAATATTTATATACCTCCATAGTTATAAAACTGTAACGGACAAATGTATTGCTATTATTTTATCAAAACAATCGTCAATACTCAAGTTCGTTGACGTTTTGCTTGCGCTTTTATGACATTTGCCGAATTTCGTTGAAAGGATGAAAGCAGACGAAATACAATAATTTCGTGGCAAAGTCGATTATCAAATATCTGATCGCGGATTTTATCGCGTTCAACCTCTCCTACCTGTTCGCGTTCCTGCTTGCGGACGTGGCGGCGCCGGGCGCCGCAAATGCCGGCAGCGCTATGCTGCGCTATTTTTCCGATTTTCCGAGAGGATTTCTGATCCTGATTTTATTGAAAATCGCCGTCTTTTTTGCGGCGTCCGTTTACCGTATCCTGTTTGAATATGCGGATCGGCGGGATTACCGCCGGATTGCCTACGCGGTTGCCTGTGCGACCTTAGCCGCCGTTACGGGCGCGGCGCTCTTTGGGTTTTCGCCCGCTGTCTCCGGTTTGTTTGTACTCTTCTCTTTTCTCTTTGATTTTGTATTTATTTTTGGCGTGCGCATCGCGCAGGTACTTTCACCCCGAAGCGGGCGGACCGCCGCCGGCCGTTTTCGTCCGACCGTCCGCCGGCCGGTTCGGCGCGTGATGATTGTCGGGACAGCGGCGGCCGCGGCTGAGCTGATCGATGAAATGCAAAAAGACGAAAGCTTGCGGATGCGCCCGGAGATTTTTGTGGACGAAAACAGCGAGCATGAAGGCGCCATGCTGCTCGGCGTCGAGACGGTCCACGGACGCAGGGATATCCGGATTTTGGCGAGGCGCCGTCAAATCGACGAGATTTTGATCGCAAATCCCGGCGCAGGCCGGCAGCAGACTGCGGCGGTACTGCGCGAATGCGTGAAGACCCGGTGCCGTCTGCGGCAGCTTCCGACGGGACGGGGGCGCGGGCTCCGGGGCCGCGAGGAGCAGCAGATCCGGATCGACGATTTTGTCCGGCCGGATATTTCGGATTTTTTCGGACGGGACCGGCCTCATGTCGACCAAAAGGAAATCGGGGAGCAGATACGCGGACGCGTTGTGCTCGTGACCGGAGGCGCAGGCGCGTACGGTTCGGAACTCTGCCGGCAAATCATACGTTACAAACCGCGCCGCCTGATCGCGCTTGACGCCGACGAAGACGCGCTGACGCTGCTCGCTTCCGAGATCGACCAGATTTCCGTTTCGCCGCATGAGCCGGGAGATCCCGAGTTTCGCGCTGTGATTGCGAATATCCGTGACGCGGAAACGATGCGGCGCGTATTCTCGGCATTCCGACCGCATCTCGTCTTTCACGCGGCGGAGCTCAAACAGATATCACTCGGGCAGACAAATCCTCGTGAAACTTTTTTGACGGATGTGGTGGGGATGCAGATTTGCGCAGATCTCGCCGAAGAGTTTGCGGCACGCAAATTTCTGCTTGCTTCAACGAGGCGGGCCCGTTCGCCTGTCGGCGTCACGGCTGCCTGCAAACGCACTGCGGAAATGTATATCCTCGAAAAAAACGAGAAATCCCGCGCGGCTTTTGCGGCGGTGCGTTTCCCCAATTTGATCGAAGCGCGCGGCAATGTGATTGCCGTGTTTGCAAAGCAGATCGCCGCCGGCGGGCCGCTTACAATCAGCGATAAAGATCTGACGCGCGAATTTGTAAGCGCTGAGGAGACGGCGCTCCTGACGCTTCAGGCCGCGGCTGTCGCGGAAGGCGGCGAAGTCTTTGAGATCGGGCCGGGCGAACCGGTCGGCATTCATACGCTTGCGGAAGCGATGATTCGCTTTTCCGGCGCGATCCCCTATGAAGATATCGATATTGTTATCACGCAGCTCAGGCCGGGCGAACGTCTCTTCGAAGATTTGAGCCCGGGACAGCTTGCGCCGGTGTCGGACCGGCTGTGGCGGCAGACGCAGGAGATCGGGCAGCTTCCGCCCTGGCCGGAACGTTGGTACCAAAACCCGGCGGCGATGGACGACGCGGCAGTCGTAGCGCTGCTCGGACGCATCTTTCCGGCCCACGGCGGACCGCAGCCGCCCGGATCCGCGACGCGCGGCATAAAGATCGAAAACGAATGAGGAAGCGCTGATTAAAGCCCCGTGCCTCTATAGAGAATAAGTAAAGAAAAATAAAATAAGATAATTATAACAATATACGGATTGAGAGGAGAAACGAAGATGGAAAAGCTGCGGATCGAATATGAAACGGACAGCGCGCTTATGGCACGCGCCAAGGCGCTTTCCGGCGCGGCGGACGATGCGGCGGCGCGGCTCTACGAAGGCGGATTGGATTTTACGGGCTGGGTGAATTATGCGGCGCGGTTTCCGGAGGCGGAACTTTCACGCATCGAAAAGACCGCCGCAGAGATCGCGGGAAAATGCGACGCCCTTGTGGTGATCGGCATCGGCGGCTCCTATTTAGGCGCGCGGGCCGCTCTTTCGTTCATCGACCGGGAGGATTCCAAAAGCCCCGGCGTTTGGCCGGAAGCTTTCTTTGCGGGTTTCAATCTTTCGGGAACCTATCATCAGCGGCTGCTTCGGGAACTTCGGAACAGAGAGCTCTGCGTGATCGTGATCAGCAAGTCTGGCGGCACGCTCGAGCCGAGCGCTGCTTTCGCTGTGTTCAAGGGCCTTCTTATCGAAAAATACGGGCGTGAAGAAGCGTGCCGCCGCATCTATGCCGTCACCGACGCCAAATCCGGCAAGCTCAAAGCGGAAGCCGATCAAAACGGCTACGAATCCTTTGTGCTGCCGTCGGATATCGGCGGACGCTATTCGGTGCTCTCGCCGGTCGGTTTGCTTCCGATCGCGGCAGCCGGCATCGATATCCGGCAGATGCTCGCGGGCGCGGCCGGCGCGGAGGCGCCGGAACTCCGGGCGTTCGCGAAGGAGTTCGCTTGTGTGCGCGCGGCGCTGGAACAGGAGAAGGTTGTGGAGACCTTTGCCTATTTTGATCCGTCGGTCGAGGATTTCGCCGGCTGGGCGCAGCAGCTCTTCGGGGAGAGCGAGGGCAAAGACGGCCGCGGCGCGCTGCCCGTCGCCGTTTCGTTCAGCCGCGACCTGCATTCGCTCGGACAGTTTTTCCAGGACGGTCGCCAGATCTTTTATGAAACGATGCTTTTCGTGGAAAATCCGACGCTTGACATCACGATCCAAAACGAGGATGCGGCGGACGTGTCGGGCCGCAGCTACAGTGAGTTTAACCGCGCCGTGCTCGAAGGGGTGACGCGCGCGCACCGCGCCGCGCAGATCCCGATCATCCGCGTGCTGATCCCTCAAAACAGCGCGTATGCTTTCGGTCAGCTCGTCTATGTCTTTGAGCTCTGCTGTGCCGTTACAGGCCTGCTTATGGGGGTCAATCCCTTTGATCAGCCGGGCGTCGAAGCGTACAAAAAAGGGATGTTGGAATACCTGGCAGCCGCCAAATGACGGTTGCTTTGGATGTGAAAGATTTTATGGATTATTTCATCCGGTGATGGTACAATAAAAAGTCCTGCGGGATTTAGATTCAGTACTTTCCGGCAGGAAGGCGAAACAGGAATCAGAAATGGAGAAAATGATGATTAAAAAAATCGGAGTGATTGGCGCCGGAACAATGGGCGCGGGAATTATTCAAGTCGTCGCGCAAGGCGGCTACGATGTTGTCTATACGGATCTGTTTGAAGCGGCGATTGAAAAAGGCTACGCGCTGATTGAAAAGAACCTGTCCAAACTCGTCGAAAAGGGAAAGATCACGGCGGCGGATAAGGGCCAGACGCTCGGCCGCATCCATCACGACAAAGAACTTTCTGTCGTAAAGGACGCAGATCTCATTATCGAAGCTATCTACGAAAATCTTGACGTCAAAAAGCAGCTCTTTGCGGATCTCGATAAGCTGACGGGTCCGGACACGATCCTCTGCTCCAATACGAGCGCTTTTTCCATCACGGAGATCGCGAATGCGACAAGCCGGCCCGACAAGGTTATCGGGATGCATTTTTTCAACCCGGCGCCAATGATGAAACTCGTGGAGGTGATTCGGGGACTGAAGACCAGCGCCGATACGGAGGCTGCCGTTATGGCGGCGGCGGCGCAGATGGGCAAGACCGCCGTAAAGGTGCAGGAAGCGCCCGGCTTCGTCGTGAACCGCATTCTGATCCCGATGGTCAACGAAGGCATCGGAATCTACGCGGAAGGCGTTGCGACGGCGGAAGATATCGACGAGGCGATGAAACTCGGCGCGAACCATCCGATGGGGCCGCTTGCGCTCGGCGATCTTGTGGGGCTTGATGTCTGCCTCGCAATCATGGAGACACTTTACAGCGAAACAGGCGATCCGAAATACAGGCCGCATCCGCTTCTCAAGAAAATGGTGCGCGGGGGCAAGCTCGGACGCAAGAGCGGAGAAGGATTCTTCGTTTATAATTAGAAGGGCGGAGAGAAAGGGGTATTATGGCAGACGGAACCGCGGTAGCGGCAAGAAGAAAAAGAGGGCAGAAAAAAAGCAGCTTTCTGAAAGTTTTCGTGCTCACTTTGGTGATTGCGATTATCGCGGGTACAGTCGGGATAATCCTGGTTGACAACTATTTGAACAAACCGATTATGGACAAAAGCAACGGCGGGCTGATCGGCGTGACGGACCCACTGCCGGTAACGGCGGAAAATATGGAGATCCTCGTGCCGGCCAGCGGCATGTACCAAACGGAATTCGCGGACAGCAAACGCGTCAACATCCTGCTTCTGGGCAATACGGACGAGGTACTTACCGATACGATCATGCTCCTCAGCATCGATCCCGAAAGCAAGCGCGTCGATATCATCTCAGTGCCGCGCGACACCTATTATCCGCGGGAAGGCTATGGCGCGAGCTGGCTCAAGCTCAACGCGGTTTTCAAGGATATAAAGACGGGCAAGGGGGATCCGATGGCTTCCTGTCAGGCGGTCAGCGATATTCTTGGCGGTTGTCCGATCAATTATTACGCGGTCTGCAGCTATGACGGCGTTTCAGCGATTATAAATTCAATGGGCGGCGTACCGTATGACGTGCCGATGGATATGGACTATGTCTCTGTGAGCCAAAACCTCTATATCCATCTGAAAGCCGGCCAGCAGGTGCTTGACGGCGACCATGCGGTGCAGTATCTGCGCTTCCGCGAAGGGTACACGAACGGGGACATCGGACGCGTTCAGGCGCAGCAGGCTTTTGTAAAAGCTACGATCAAGCAGGCGATGAAGATCAACAATATCCTGCCGGTGGCGAACGCAGTGGTAAACAACGTCGATTCGCGCATCACGCTGAACAATGTGCGGTATCTCGTGCAGGCTTCTCAGGGCATGTCAATGGACAATGTGCACTCGACGATTCTGCCCGGCGTACCCCAGATGATCGGCGGGCTGTCGTTCTATATGCCTGCGGATTCGGCGACGATCCAGCAGATGATGCATGATATTTACGCACCGCCGGCTCCGGCTCCGGCCGCCGGCAGTTCGGGAGCGTCCGGTACGACGGCCGCGCAATAAATACCCGCATAAAATGAACACCCGCACAGAAAAAGATACAATGGGCGAGGTCGAAGTCCCCGCGGAGCGGCTCTGGGGCGCGCAGACACAACGCAGCCTGGAGCATTTTCGTATCGGTGAGGAAAAAATGCCGCCGGCGATCATCCGCGCGTTTGCGATATTGAAGCATGCGTCGGCGGAAGCCAACGCATGGCTCGGCGTGCTGGAGCCGGAGAAAGCGGTGGCGATCACGCACGTCTGCGAGGAGATTCTCGCCGGCAAATACGATGCGGAATTTCCTCTCTCGGTCTGGCAGACGGGCAGCGGCACGCAGACCAATATGAATATCAACGAAGTGATTGCGCGCCTCACGGGACTGCACCCCAATGACGATGTGAACCGGGGACAGAGCAGCAACGACACTTTCCCGACGGCGCTGCGCATTGCGCTCTGCCAGGAAACCGCCGAAACGCTGATGATTTCTTTAAAAGAACTTGAGGGTACCTTCACTGCCCTTTCGGAAGAATACGCCGGAATCGTGAAGATCGGGCGCACGCATTTGATGGACGCGACGCCGCTTACGCTCGGGCAGGAGATCTCCGCCTGGGCGGCGATGCTCCATCGATCCTACGATAATTTGGGCGCTTTCCTCGAGAACGGCGGCTTGCTTGAACTGGCGCTCGGCGGCACCGCTGTCGGCACCGGGATGGGGACGCATCCCGGTTTTGCGGAAAAGGCTGCGGAGAATATTTCGGCGCTTACGGGCATTCCCTTTGTGAGCGCGCCGAACAAATTCGAGGCGCTGACAAGCCGGAACGCGGAGGCGGCGTTGCACGGCCTCTTAGCCGCGCTCGCCGGAGACCTTCTGAAAATCGCGAATGACGTGCGTCTGCTCGCATCGGGGCCGCGCTGCGGCATCGGCGAGATCACGATCCCCGCAAACGAACCGGGAAGCAGCATCATGCCCGGCAAGGTCAACCCGACGCAGTGCGAGGCGCTGTCGATGGTCTGCGCGCGCGTGTTCGGTAATGAAACGACCGTCGCGTTCGCAGCGAGCCAGGGAAATTTCCAACTCAATGTCTATCTGCCGGTGATTGCGCATACCGCGCTTCAAAGCGTCCGGCTGCTCGCGGACGCGGTCCGCTCCTTTGACGAACACTGCGCGCGCGGCATCCGCCCGAACGAAGCGGTGATCGCGCGCCATCTTGAAGATTCGCTGATGCTCGTCACGGCGCTCTCGCCGAAGCTCGGCTACGACAAGGCCGCGGAGATTGCGAAATACGCGCACGAGCACGGCGTCACTCTGCGTGAAGCCACTGTGGGGCGCGGGATCCTCAATGACACAGAGTTCTCCGAACTTGTGGACCCTGCGAAAATGATCGCTCCTTTGGAGCGAAAATAATTCATTCGACTGTAAAAAAAATTTCGCAAAATTTTCATAAAATTTCTACAAAAGTACTTGACCTTAAAGTTACTTAATTCTTTATCATAATAATCACAGAACAAAATAGTCTATATCGCAGTCCGGATTTTTGCTGGTTTACTCCCTCAGGCGGATCGCAGGACAGCGATTTTACAAATGTCCGTACATGCTCTCCCCATCTCTCCCTCTACTCGGGAAGACGCGCGTCGGGATACAGCTTCATCCGGAAGCTAAAAAATCCCCAGTTCTCCTGGGGGTTTTTTATGGAACCGCTTAGAAAGATTTAATCGGTGGATTTTAAAGGGCGTTCCATGCGTTTTGACCAATAGGTGTCATATAAGGTGACGAACAAAGTCAGCACCGCGGCGCCAAGCAGCCAGCCGCCGATGACGTCGGTCGGATAGTGGACGCCGAGGAAAATACGGGAGAGGCCGATGAGGACGACGAGGACGGCGAGTACAATGCGCAGTACCGTCGCGGAGATGGGCCTCGCATGCAGGATCAACAGACGGCCGACAAGGATAGCGAGAAATATATAGAGAATCAGACTGCCTGTGGCATGCCCGCTTGGAAAACTGTAGCCGCTCTCCTGCACGAGCCAAAGCGCCTCGTCGGGGCGCGGGCGGGCGATGGCGTATTTGAGCAGCGTTTGGACAATGGATCCGACGCCCGTGGCAATCGCGACAGGGCCGCCGATTTCAAAAAAGAAACGAAGCAGCGCTTTTGCGAGCGGCGAACCTTTGTGGCGCTGTGCCCTGCCGCCCCGGGGCACGCTGCTTTCCGCCTGACTGCGGCGGTTTCGTTTTCCGAAATATTTCACGAGCAGCGCTCCGAGAAGCGGCGCGAAGAAAAGCAGGACACAGATTACAACGACGGTCTTTGAATCCCCGAAGAAGGTGACGCCGCCGAAAAAATAGGCGAAACCCTTGCCTGCGGGGACGTTCCTGAGGTCAAAGAAGGCATTTTGAAACACGGTGTCAAAACCCGCAGTCCTGCCACCGGCGACAAGCGCGGTGATTACGATGAAACAGATAAGCAGTACCCCGAACAATATCAAATGATTTTTCTTTGCGCCAAGCGGCGCCAAACGGTCTTTCATTCCTCAACTCCATTCTGCTAATTTGCTGCGAATAATGGTTTCTACGCGTTCCGCAAGCGCGCCCTCTTCGGATTTCGCGACATCCTTCGTTTCGATCGCGGGATGCACGTGAAAGCGGATAACGCCGGCCCTGGGGAAGCCGTGCGCTTCAAAGCGCTCCCAGGAGCCTTTGAGCGAAACCGGCACGATGGGCACACGGGCTCTCAGCGCAAGCCGTAAGCTGCCCTTTTGGAACGGCTGCATGGGGCCGCCCCGCGACCGGTGTCCCTCCGGAAAAATCACGAGCGAGAACCTGCGCCGCAGCATATCCTCTCCTTCGGCGAAAACGCGCAGCGTTTCCTTTGTATCGCCGCGCACAAGCATCAGGCTGCGGATACGTGTGATCCATTTATTGAAGACCGGAATCCGGGACAGCTCCTCTTTCGCAACAAACCCGAATTGTTTGGTACGGATCGCCTCCATAAACAGGGGGATATCCCCGAAGCCCTCGTGGTTGGAGACGAAAAGCACGCCGCCGTCCGGCAGATCGAGGTCGCCGCTGACTTCCGCGCGCACCTTGTAGTGCCGGAAGAGACACGGTCCCCAATAGTTCAGCGAGCGCAGGATCCATTCTTGTTCGCGCGCGTCGTCGCCCTCCGCGCGCGCGCGGTCTATTTCGCGGGCGTTGCGCCGGATCGGTACGAGGGTTGTCAGAATAAAAGCGCCAAGTCTCAGCGCGTTCCAAATATTCATGAAACTATTCTATCACAAGGAATGAGGAATAATGTTAAGATATTGGGGATAATCAAACGGAAAGGATAGGGTACGAATTATGGCAAAACCGGTATTGGCCGTCATGGCGGCCGGTATGGGCAGCCGCTATGGCGGGCTCAAACAGATCGAGCCGGTCACGGGCGAAGGCGAGATCATCATCGATTTCACACTCTACGACGCGATGCTTGCGGGCTTTGAGGACGTCGTTTTCATCATCAAGAAGGAAATCGAAGCGGATATACGCGCGCGCGTCGACGGCGGCGCGGGGAAACACCTGAACATCCGTTACGCATTTCAGGAACTTTCGGATCTGCCGCCTGGTTTCTCCGTGCCCGAGGGGCGCGTGAAACCATGGGGCACCTGCCACGCGATCCTCGCGGCGCGGGATCTGATCGAGGGGAATTTCGCCGTCGTCAACGCGGACGATTATTATGGTTCGGGTGCGCTGCCTCTCGTCTTCGGCGCTTTGGAAAAGGCGCGGGATGAGGACAAATATGATTATTCGCTCGCCGGCTACAGGCTTGCCAATACGCTGACGGAAAACGGTTATGTGGCGCGCGGCGTATGCCGGCTGGCGCCGGACGGGACGCTTGCGGGCGTCGACGAACGGCTGAAGATCGGCTGGGAAAAGGACGGGGACGGCGTCGAATACGAAGAAGGCGGCGAATGGCATGACGTGGCGCCGGACGCGACGGTTTCGATGAACCTCTGGGGGTTCACGCCTTCGCTGCTGCGCGAGATGGAGGAAGGTTTCCCGGCGTTCCTGGAGAAAACGCTTGCGGAAAATCCGTTGAAAGGCGAGTATCTGCTGCCGCGCAAAGTAGACGAACTGATCCGAACCGGCAAGGCCCGGGTTCGCGTGCTGCCGACGGACGAGCGCTGGTTCGGCGTGACCTACAAAGAGGACCTCGCGGGCGTCCGGGACGCAATGCGCGCAATGAAGGACAGGGGACTGTACCCCGAACGGCTGTGGTGACATGAATACGCTGATCAATAAATTTGTGCTTGAAAAATGCGGCGGGGACGGAAGCGCGCAGCGGTTGCTCTGCGGCCGGCTGTCCGGTACGGTCGGCATCTGTCTGAAACTCGTGATGGGCGCCCTCAAACTGTTTGTCGGGCTCATGTCCGGCAGCGTTGCGGTCATGGCCGACGCGATAAACAACCTTACGGACGCCGCCACGTCCACCGTCACGCTGGTCGGCTTTTCGCTCGCCGCGCAGAAGAGTGATGACGAGCATCCTTTCGGGCACGCGCGCATGGAATATATGACAGGCATCATCGTCTCCATTATCATCATTATTATCGGCGGCGTGCTTATCCTCCAATCCTACCCAAAAATCATCCATCCCGAGACGCTGTCCGTTTCGCCGGTGACCCTTATTCTCCTGGTAGTGCTGCTGTTTGTGGATTTCTGGCTTTTCCTCTTCAACCGGAAACTTTCGCGCCTGATCGGCAGCGCTTCGCTGAAGGCGGCGTCGATTGACAGCCGCAACGATATGATCGTCACGACAGGCATCATTGTGTCGCTGCTCCTCTGGCGCTTTACGGGGATCCAAATCGACGGATATGTCGGCGTAGCGGTCGGCGTTTTTGTTATTTTCGCCGGCATCGGCATGGTGAAGGAAACCGCCGCGCCGCTGCTTGGCCAAAGCGCCGACCCGAAGATCGTCGAGGAGCTTATAAATTTGATCCGAAGCAAGCCGAACGTGCTCGCGTTTCATGATCTCATCGTGCATGACTACGGCCCCGGGAATACTTTCGCGTCCGTCCACATTGAAGTGGACGCTTCGCAAAATATCTTTGAACTGCACGAAATGATTGACGGTATCGAGCAGGAGGCGATGGAGCGCTATGGAATCCTGCTTGTCGGCCATATGGATCCGATCGACACGAACAATCCGAAACTGAGCGAGTTGCGCGGGATGTTGAGCGTTGCGCTCGCCGGCTCGCCCGGCTTTCGGGGCTTTCACGATCTGCGCGTTATACCCGGCGCCGGACGCACAAACGTGATTTTCGATATCGTCGTATCGCACGACGCGCCGGAAAAATCGTTCGAGGAAGCCAAGCGGCGCGCGCAGCAGGCGCTCGATGCGGCGGCGAAGGAAGGAGAGCGCTTTTCCGTCGTGGCGACCTGCGATTTCGACTACGCGCCCGGTTGGGCGCCGCACGCGTGACACCCCCGTAATACGGAAATCCGCAAAAAATCTCTTGACAACAAAATTTCAGAGGAATAATATTCTCATTGCAAGAGGCGATTCTGTGCGTGCCTGCAAAGTTGCATATGAGCTCCTCCTTTGAATGAGTCATTAGGGTGGCGAGCTTCTGTACGTTGAAAACTCCATAATCTTGAAGGCAACAAGGTACGCAAAACTCTTACGTCAGGACGGTTTTGTGTGGCGTCCTGACGTGGAGTTTATCTGCTAAACGCCCCCGTTTCAAGCCATATTTTGCTGTTCGCATAGGAATATATGAACTGACAAACTATGTCAACGACGTGAATCAGCAGAACCCGGAAGTCCTTGCCGAATATGCGGGTTCAAGTGCGCTCAAAGCGGACTGCACCTACGGAAACGGGCGCCTCTCCACGAGCAATGCCGCGGCGGAAGGCGTCGTAGGCCAGACGGTTCCCGCCTCCTATATCTCAAACGGGCAGAACTCCGTACAGACGCTCTTGTCGAATGCGGGTACAGCGCTTGCGAGTTATTCCTACGGGCCGTTCGGCGAAACTGAGACAGCAAATGTCGGCGCAGGAGGGGACTCCGGTGTGCAAGCCTCGTTCTACGGCTATAACGGGGAAAACTTTGACTCCCTTACAAATCTTCAGTATCTAAGGGCACGGTACTACGACCCGGCTTCCGGACGCTTTACGGCGGCGGACACG
>WRFF01000042.1 GCA_009778945.1 Clostridiales bacterium
ACGAGTACGATGGGCTGAACCGTGTGATCAAAGCGACTGATCCCGAAGGGAACGCCATGAGCTTCTGTTATGATGCGGCGGGCAATATCACGGAAGTTGTGAACGCCGAAGGAAATACGCGGCGTTACTCGTACAATAAACAAGAGAAAGTCACGGAGTTCGTAGATTGGGATGGGGGTACGATTCGGTGTACATATAACAATGTGGATGAATTGTCGGAAATTACGGATCAGGCCGGCGGCGTGACGAGTTATGAATATGACCGGATGTGGAATCTTACGAAAGTGACAGATGCGAACGGTGCAGAATGGAACTATGAACATGATAAGATGAATCGGCTCAAATGCGTGATTGATCCGGAAGGATATCAGACTTCTTTTGACCATGACCCAAATGGAAATGTGACGCATGTTATAACACCGTCCGGTGCGGAAACGAAGATAGAATATGATGCGCTTGATCGGATGGTGAAAATGGTGGACGCAAACGGTGCGGAGACCGATTACGTTTACGACGCATTTGGCAGTGTAATAGAGATTCACGATTCGAAAGGTAATATATATAAAAATGAGTTTGATGAGGCGGGGCAGCTTATCCGAAAGACCGACCCGCTGGGAAGCAGCATGGCCTATATCTATAACAAGCTGGGGCTTGTGGTGTCCGAGACGAATGAGGCCGGCTCTACGGTCTGTTACGAGCGCGACGCGCTGGGCAGGGTGACGAAGCTCACGAATGCGGACGGGGCGAGCGAGAGCTACGAGTATAACAAAAACGGACAAATTGTTTCCTTTGTGAACGCGCTGGGGGCGAAATATACCTATGCGCATGACTGCATGAATAGGATCATTTCGATTACCGATCCGCTCGGCGGCGTCAAAGGGTTTGAGTATGATGCGATGGACCGTATTACGAAGCGAACCGATGAAAACGGAAACGCTACTCATTTCAAGTACGACGCTGTGGGCAATCTTACGGAAGTAAAGGGCGCTGACGGCTCGGTCACGCGGTACGGGTATGACCTGATGCGGCGGCTGACGCTGAAAGAGCAGTACCGGCTTATCGATCCGGAGCTTGCGGACGCGCAAGGCGAAAGCAGGAAAATATCGACCAAGTATTCTTATGACAAGCGCGGGCTTTTGGCCAGCGAAGAGGATGCGCTCGGGAATGCCGCGCGGTATGAGTATACGCCGGACGGGCTCCTGGGCAGGGAAACCGGCAAAGACGATTCCGTCACGAATTATGAGTATGACCCCGTGGGGCTTCTGACAAAGACGCGGTACGCGGACGGGCGGGAAGTCATGCTGTCCTATGACCCGCTGCGCAGGCTGGCGGAAATGAAGGACGCGCTCGGAGTGACGAAGATCGGGATGGACGCGGTCGGAAGGGTCACGGAAGTGACCGACCCTGAGAAGCAGACGATCCGTTATAGCTGGACGCCGGCGGGCGAACGGGAATCCATCACCTATCCGGATGGGAGTATGGTGCGCTACGGCTACGACACGGCGGGCAGGATTTCTCAGGTGACGGATGGGCAGGAAGCTGCCGCAGCCTATCGCTACGACGCGGCGGGGCATATTCTGGAGCGGATGCTTCTGAACGGGATCAAGACCGAATACACTTACGGAGAACTGGGAATGGTTGAGAGCCTGATCCACTCAGATCAAACGGGACAGCTTGACGCGTTCAGCTACATTTACGATCCGGCGGGAAACCGGACGGAGGTACAGCGGACAAGGCGGCTTTCGGGCGGGATGGATGAAACGAGCGCAAGCGGCTACGTCTACGACAGTATGAACCGGCTGACGGAAGTGAGCAGGGACGGCGCGCTTCTCCGGAGTTACGGTTACGATGCGCTGGGGAACCGGACGATCATGGCGGACGCCGGGAGCGGCGCTGTGACAAACTACGAGTACGATCTTCTGAACCGTCTTATCAGGCAGAGCGGTGCGGACGGGGAGCAGGCTTTCCGCTACGACCGGCGCGGCAATCTGGCGTCCGTTTCACAGGACGGCGCGTTCCAAAAGAGCTTCCGGTTTGATGCCGCGAACCGGATGGTGAGCGCGGCCACAGCGAGTGGCGACACGGCAGCCTATACCTATGATGGGCTTGGGCGGCGTATAAAAAGTGTGTGGGATAAAGCAGGTGACGAGGCGGGGCATGAAGAGAAGCGCTATGTCCTCGACGCGCTGAAGCCTTATGAAAACATCTTAATGGTCTACGGTGCGGAAAATGCCGCCCGTCATGTTTGGGGCAACGAGCTGCTTAGCACAGGTGCGATAGGGATCGATCCTGCATACTATCTGAATGATGAATTGCGGAGCCCTGTGCGAATAACAAACATGGGTGGCGAGAGTCTCTCCTGTTTTGATTATGACGAATTTGGCGTACCCACGTCGAGGAAGCCAATCGGTCCGGAGAACAATGTAAAGCCTTTCGGTGCGAACCTGTTCGAGTACACAGGATATCAACCGGATCCTGTTACCGATTTGTACTATGCGCAAGCTCGATACTATATGCCGCAAACCGGTAGATTTGTAAGCGAGGATCCGATACGGTCAGGTTCGAACTGGTATACATATTGCGACAACAATCCCGTTAATTTCATCGACCCTTCAGGGAATACTCCTTGTGATGCGGAAGCGTACATGAAAACTCATATCAGACCCAAATATGATAAAAACAATGAAAAGCAATGGTCCGACGATTTGGCAAAATGGTATGACGGATACTGGGCGGCATTTAATAAGCTGGATATGTCAAATGTTAAGGTAGACAACAGAGTGAATATCAATCTTGTCGATCCCCGGCTTCTGACCAAAGCAACAGCCATGGCAAATTACTACAATGTTAAAATTGAGATTACCGGTGGATATAGATCATCAGTTGATCAAGCTGCCATGCGCGCTCAATGGGATCAAGGTAATCATACCGGTCTGGTAACCCAACCCGCCGCTGCAGGTCGTAGCTGGCACAACTGGGGCGGCGCTATTGATATGACCTACTCAAGCCCGAAATTGAATGACAAAGTTTTCAAGCAGTTTGGTTTAGTCCGACCCGATCCGAAAGGTGATTCTGTTCATTTTCAAATTTTAGCTGATAACCCTACAATGACATGTAATCCGACGCTTGGAAGTGAATACGCCGCAAAATATGTACCGGGAATACCATTAAAATGAATCTATATGATAATAATGAAAGTTGCAATTACGAGATTTGCGATAGCATAGGTTTGACAGAAAAATTCGAAGAAATAATACTTCTTCGAAGGGGGTATTCATGAAACGATTGGGCTTGATATTTTCGATTATCTTAATAGTGGTGCTTGTGACTGCTTGTGTCGGAAAGAGTACTGGGGTAGACTCTGACAAAAATGGCAGCAATGTCGGAAATTCAACGGCTATCGGAAGTGGAAAAGACGAAGCCGCACCCGGTAGCGAGGCCGGAGGTGCTCCCCCTATCTCTTCCGTGCCAGGCCACTTGTCGATAGATAGAAACAAAATCGATGAGCTTGAAATCGGTTTTAACCAGGATGCTCATACACTTGATGCGGTAAGCGCTTTACGAGATAAATATCCTGATTTGGTTCTTATTAATTCGGAGGATAAAAATCAAACCTATTGGAATGAAACTTGGCATAGCGAAACGAGCGGGATGTCATATTTAGTGATGAATGACTCCGTTGATAAGGAAAAGCCCAGCAATTATGTTTATAAAATTTCCGGGCCGGCAAAGAGTCTGGTCATCGGCTTGACCGCTCCAGTTAAGGTGAGCGATTTTATGAAGCTACTTAATATTCCTGATGATGACTGGGCGATAGGAAAGGCTCCAGTGGGATCCGATTTTGATTATTACGCGCCTGAACATTTTAACGGTGTTTCATCCGATGATCTATGCTTTATTATTCTGGATAATGATAGCCCTAATGTATCTGGTGAAACATCGCCTTTCGGAATAACAATTACCATGTCAAAAGCGGGATATGTTTCTCCTGATGACATATTTGAACTTGACTGGGCCGGATATGGCGATTAAACAGTTGTATAGCGCTGAAAGTTATTCAGCACAAAATCATGAAATTCTATTCAATCATTACAACAACGGATATAAATAAGTTTGTCCCGCAGGAAGAGCTGGAGCGCTTTGGTTCATATAATATATATATCCCATCCCAAAAAGTTGATGCTTTCGCAGAGTGTGTGCGCACGACGGACGAACGGATCGGCCAGGAATTTGATCAGCCTCGCGCGTTTGTCTTTGAATCCATAAAGTCGGAACGGACATCCCTGATCGCGCTCACCAACCGGGACGAGGGCGATGAATCTTCCATAAAAGAACATGCGCGGGAGTATCTGCGCAGGCATGATTATACAGCGGAAGTACGGGATATTGACGAGATCACGCTCAAAACTTTTTGCGATATGCTGCGCTGCGCAGCTTCCTATTCGGGAAGGTTTATCCAAAACGAATATCAGATTGAGATGCAATTTGGCTTAAGTTTTGCAATGGAGCGCAATTCGGAGTTTTTTTCCTGCGAGGAATACCTGACGGGATGTCATTGCTCAAAATCGACGACGGCGTGCTTTTCGGGGACGAAGCCAAAGAATACCTCCGTTTCAGGGCGGCGGAGAACGAAGCGCGCGCGGACCTGGTCGGAAAATACGTCGGATGGACAGCCGTACAGGTCCGTCAGGCGTTTGACAGGGCCAGCGGGAGCGTGCTATTCATTGACGAAGCCTATTCCCTGCTCGACAACAGCCAGACCTTCGGCGACGAAGCGATCAATACGATCGTGCAGGAAATGGAGAACAGGCGGGAGGATGTCGTCGTGATCTTCGCCGGAGCGGTTACAGAGAAAGAAGCCGTGGCGCTGACCGCGGATGATTTTGAGGGACTGAGGCTGTCGGAGACAAATAAACTTGATGGCCGTATCGGGTTTGTGTAAATAGAAATATTATCAATAGAAAAAAAGGAGGAGAAAAATGAGCGAACAATTTTCACAGACAGGCGAAGAACTGCATTCGGCGCTGACGCCCACCCCGCAAAACGAGGCGGTGGCCGGTGATTTTGCGAAGACGGTGCTGATGCCCGGCGATCCGCTTCGGGCCAAATTCGTCGCGGAAAATTTTTTGGAAAACACGCGGCTCGTGAACAATGTGCGCTATGCGCAGGGTTATACGGGAACCTATAAGAACAAACCTGTGTCCGTAATGAGTTCCGGCATGGGGATGCCGTCGATGGGCATCCACGCGTACGAGCTCTACAATTTTTATGGCGTCGACCATATCATCCGCATCGGCACGGCGGGCGCGATCAATCTTTCCCTCAAGGTGCGCAGCGTCGTCGCGGCTATCGGCGCTTCGACGAATTCGGAGTTCGCGATGAGCCAGTTTCCGGTCAAAGGGCATTTTTCCGCGGTCTGCAGTTACCGGATGCTGAAGACGGCGGACGCCTGCGCCGAGTCGCTCGGCATCCCGCTTACCGTTGGCAGCCTCTATACGTCGGACCTGTTTTACGACGCGTCCGGCGCGGCTGTTGAATGGGGCAAGCTCGGCCATCTCGCGGTTGAGATGGAAGCCTACGGGCTCTATGTGACGGCGCAGCAGTGCGGCAAGGAGGCGCTTGCGGTCTGCACGATCTCCGACCATGTGCTGACAGGCGAGTCGCTCGACGCGGAGACGCGGCAAAACACTTTCACGGAGATGATGGAGATCGCGCTCGAGACGGCGATCCGGCTGTAGTCATACGTAAAAGACCGTCAGGCTGGAAATATTGATCTCGCCCGTGAGGATCAGGTGAGGCGCGTTTTCCGCGGGTTCCGGCGTCCCTCGCACATCGATCCCCGAAAGCCTGTTCGCGTATTGGTGGACCACGATCCAGGTGCGCGGGATATAGAGTTCCATCGATCCGGCGCCGACGCGGAGAGCGACCGTCGCCACCCCCGAAGGAATCTTTGCGTTGTCGAAATAAACCTTCATTGTGCCGGCCGAAACCTCCAACAAGCCGCGCTCGAGGTTGTCCGTGTTGATGTATTTGATGGCATAACCGAATTTCGTGCCGGCGTAGACATTGCTTCCGTCGGGGTCGTTGATTATATGCTTGTACTTTGCGTTCGGGTCGTCGTCCGAGCCGTCGTCCGGAGTATCGTTTTGATAGGTATAATCGGGCTGGTAATAATGCATGTGGGCATATGTATTCGGGTCTTTCCATGGCTTCGTGGTTTTTCTCCTGTGGAACAATATCGAAAAGCCGATAGACAGCAGGAGCGCAATCAAGACAACCGGCCAAACGCCGAAATTTTCCATGTTATACCCGAGGCTGTTCATAACGATCCAATAGATGACCGCAAGCGGGAAAAACACGCCGAACCAAAACAGCCTGGGGATGCTGGCGATCAGGATGATTACCATGACGACGAGCACGATGAACGAAATAAACCCGATACCGGGAATCTGCAGAAAATCGAGGTTATTCAGGACGATGGCCGCCGCCGCCGCGATGAACACCACGCCCCAGAAGATGCGCCCGAACGAGGGCGGCCTGCGTTTTTCTTCATAAACGGGCTTGCGCTCGTTTTGTCCGTTATTTGAATTGTTTTCCGTTGACATTGTGTTTTCCTTCTTTCACTTTTATTCGCCGCCGCCGTTCAGTTTGTCTTGCAGCAGCCTGAAATACTGGCGGCTGACGCTGAGCTGCTTGTGCGTATCGCGGAACTGCACGATGCTTGGGCCGACCGGGTTTTTCTCGATCGAATAAATCTTCGTCGTTCCGAGAATCGCGGATTTGCTGACGCGGATAAAGGAGCGCGGCAGCAGTTCCTCGAGTTCGTACAGGCGCAAACGCGCTTCGAAGACTTCGGCTTCCGTATGCGCGTAGGTACGACCGCCCACCGATTCAAAAAAGAGAACGTCTGCCGGCGGCAGATAGTATTCCCTGCCTTCCTTCATGAGTCTGAGCCGCCCCGCGTCTGCGCCGCCGGCCTGCGCGACCGCACGCTGAAGCCCGGCGATGGTTTCGTCGATTTCGCGGCAGGTGATCGTGACTTCGGGTTCGTCCGCTTTCGGGTCAATTTCGATTCGAATCTTCATGACGTTCTCAGCCTACCTGTTTGCGCAGGCCTTGTAAACCCCTTCTCCGTAAGTGGTAATAAAACGGCCGTGAGCGGTGTGTTTTCATGCATAGTACGAAGAGAGAACATCCTTGTTCCGAGAATCTGCATATAAATCAGCGTATTATATGCAGATACCCTTTGACTATATGCATATAGTATCCTATAATATATGCAGATATGGAAGGGCGATATGCCATGAAGCATTTTGATTATTCTTTTTTGGAAAACGGCCTGCTCCCGGCGGGGCTCGTGAATATCACGAACGCCATCAGCGAACTCAAAGCGTTGGAAGCCGGGCGCAAAGATTCTTATCCGGACATTTTCACAAGTTTGGAGAGCATCGCGCGGGTGCAATCGGTCAAAGGCTCCAATGAAATTGAGGGCATTGTGACGAGCGAGGAACGTATCGCCGCGATCGTCAACCGGAGGAGCGCGCCTCTGAACCACAATGAAATGGAGATCGCCGGGTATCGCGACGCGCTCGCCCTGATCCATCAGGGTTTTGAAACGCTCGATGTGCGGGAGGCCGATATCCTGGGACTCCATCGCACCATGCTTTCCTACACGCCGGAGGGCGGCGGCAGCTACAAACAGACCGATAACGTCATTATGGAAACGGACGCTTCCGGCAGACGAAAGGTGCGTTTTGCGCCGACGCCTGCAAACGAAACGGCCGATACGATGGGGCAACTTATCCTGGCATTCTTCGAGGCGAGAAGCACCGCAAGTGTCAACGGCCTTTTGCTCATCCCGTGTTTCGTTCTGGATTTTCTCTGTATTCATCCGTTTTCGGACGGGAACGGCAGGATGTCGCGCCTGCTCTCTTTGCTTCTGCTCTACAAAAATGGGTTCGACGCAGGGAAATATATCTCGTTTGAGGAACAAACCAACCGTTCAAAAGCAATGTACTATGAGGCTTTGCGGTTATCTTCCGATGGGTGGCATACGAACGAAAACAGTTATTTTCCGTTCCTCGAAAATTTCCTGCAAACGCTCCTGATGTGCTACAAGGAATTGGATAAGCGTTTCGCCGTTACGCAGGGAAAACGTGTGACGAAAAAGCAGCGCGTGGAGGCGACAGTGCTGAACAGCCTGCTGCCGATCTCAAAAAAAGAAATCGCGTATATCCTGCCGGATGTCAGCCCGACGACCATTGAGGCGGTACTCGGTTCCATGGTGCACGCGGGCGTCATCGAAAAAATCGGCTCTGCGCGAAATACGAAGTATGTTTTGAAAGATGGAACAGGCTACGGAAAAAAAGCATAGAAACAGGGTGCAAAGGAATAAGGCAGCCGTCAAAATTTTCAGACAGCCGAGCATAATCATTTCTGAAATTTTCCGGGAATGCGCGTGAAGCATGATTTGGATTGACTTTTTTTTTATTTTGATACCATAATAAAATACAAGGGTTTTTGATTGCCTCAGCAGAACGGAGCGTTGTTATGTATGACACAAAATTATGGGATACTCTGAAAGATTGGAAATCGCCCGCCTACGAATGGGTTGATTTGAGCCAGGAAGTCAGTCCGGATACGCCGCATCTGGTGGAGTTCCCGGCCCTTTCGGAAAGCCCGGTGCTCAATTACGAAGAGCATAACTGTATCGTAAGCCTGTATTCCCTGGTCAGCCAGTTCGGAACGCATGTGGACCCGCCGGTGCATTTCATCCCGGGCGGAAGGACGCTGGATCAGATCACGCTGCACGAGATGGCCTATCCGCTGTGCGTCGTCGACGTCACGGACAAGGTTGCGGAAAACAGCGATTACGGCCTCCGCATCTCCGATATCGAGGAATGGGAAAGCCGGTACGGCAAAATCCCGGCCGGCGCCTTTGTCGCGATGCGGACGGGCTGGTCAAAGAGGCCGCCGAATACCTATAACGGCATGGATGAAAACGGCGTCACGCACAATCCCGGCTGGACGGACGAGGCGCTGAAATTTCTCATCGAGGAGCGGGGCATCGGCGCGATCGGGCATGAGCCGACAGACACCGATACCGGCGAATCCATCCGGGCGCGCGGCTGGGCGACGGAGAAATATTATCTCGGGTTCGATAAAATTCAAATTGAGATGCTGACGAATCTGGACCGGCTGCCGCCGGCCGGGGCGATTATTTTCTGTACCTTCCCGCGCGTGAAGGATGGAATGGGCTTTACGGCGCGTTGTTTCGCGATTTTTCCGAAATAGCGGGCCATAAGCAATTTTTTTCTGGAATCATGATTTGTAACGGATTTGCGTCACGAAAGGAGGCGCAAGAAAGGAGAGACGCTAATGGAACACAATAGTTTGAAACGTGCACTTACCACGAAAGACCTGGTAATCTATGGGGTCATGTTTATGATACCGATCGCGCCGTTCGCCTGGTACGGAGACCTGGTAGGGCCGGCGATGGGTATGGTATCCCTCGGATACGGCATTGCGTTGGTAGCGATGCTGTTCACGGGATTTAGCTACGGAACCATGTCGTACAATTATCCGATAGCCGGGTCCGTATATTCCTACGTCCAGCGGTCGACGAAACCGGCGCTCGGATTCATTTCCGGTTGGGCGATCATGCTGGATTATTTGATTTTGCCGGCTGTTTGCTACCTGATCGGCGCGATGTTTATGGACGCGCTCGTGCCGCATATCCCGGGGATCATCTGGTTTATCATCTTTGCCGCGATCGGTACGACTTTGAACGCCCTGGGCATCGACGTCATGTCGAAGGCTTCGTGGATCCTGTTCGCGCTGCAGGGCGTTTGCATCGTCTGGTTCATTGTCGGGACGATCGTACTGCTTTCGAACGGCGAAGTCCACGTGAACGCGGTCGCGTTCTATAACGCCAACGACTTCAATATGTCGGGCGTTCTGGCGGCTACGAAAGTGACGATCATCTCCTACCTGGGATTCGACGCGATCAGCACGCTGGCGGAAGAGGCGCATAACCCGAGAAAGTCGATCGGGCGCGCAACCATCCTGTCGATCGTGTCCATCGGCATCCTGTTCATGCTGCTCTGCTGGTTCGGCGGCATCGTCTTCCCGCAGTACAATTTGCTGCCGGAGAATACGCCGTTCCTGGCAATCCTCGAAGTGGTCGGCGGCAAGGCGCTCGTCATGCTCACGAGTATTTCGCTGGTGCTGTCGTTCGGCATCGCCTGCGCTATGGAAGGCCAGACCGCGATCACGCGCGTGCTGTACAGCATGGGCAAGGACGGGATCATGCCTAAGGTCCTGGCGAAGCTGAACCGGTTCCGCGTGCCCGGCATCGGCATCGTTTTCATCGGTATCATCTGTGTGGTCGTCGCGCAGGTATGCGGGCTCGACCTCGTCGCGGCCATGCTGAGCTTCGGCGCGCTTCTTGGGTTTATCGCGCTGAACCTCTCCGTGATCTGGAAGTTCTGGATCAAGAATCCCGAGAAGAACGCCAAAAATTTCTTCAAATTCGTGATCTCGCCGGCGATTGGGTTCGTAGTTTGCGCCTATATCCTGATCGGCGGGACCAACACCATCACGTGGATCATCGGCGGAAGCTGGATGGTCGCCGGCGTCATTTGGCTGGCGGTCATGACAAAGGGTTTCCGCGCCCCGACACCGGCGCTGAACCTCGACGCGACAATCGACGAGGAAGAGGAGTCAGCCTGATCCCTATGAAATAAAAAAGGGCAGATAAGCCAGAAGGCTTAGGGAACGCTGATGTTGTCAGCGTTCCCTTTTATGCGGGCGGAACGATATGATATACTGAAATACGTATGGAAACGGTGACTTCACGGGACAATGCGGCGCTGAAATCGGCGCGAAGACTCCGGACGAAAAGCGGCCGTGAGAAGGAAGGTGCGTTCCTTGCGGAGGGCGAAAAACTTATCGCGGAAGCGGTTTCCGCAGGGCTTGCCCCGAGGCTGGTCCTGCTCCGCGGCGCGGAGCCCGAGGAGTTCGCGCTGAGCGGCGAGGGCGGCGAAGTCCGGACGCTTCGTATAACGGAGGCGCTGTATGACGAGATTGCCGGGACTGTGACACCGCAGGCCGTTATGGCGGTCATCGAGAAACCGAAGAACCGGAACCTGCCGGCCTTCGTGGGAACGGCGCTTGTACTGGACCGGATCCAGGATCCGGGGAACGCGGGGACAATGGTCCGCACCGCTTTCGCAGCGGGCGCGGATGCGGTTTTATGTGTGAAAGGGACGGCGGACCTCTGGTCGGACAAGGCAATACGCGGCGCGGCGGGCGCGCTTTTCAAGCTGCCGGTCATCGAAGGCCTGAGCGCCGAAACCGTGATCGGCATCCTGCGGGAAAAAGGGCTGTCCTTGTTCGTGTTGGACGCGGGCGGCGTGGATTATGCGGAAGCGGACCTCACGGGCAGCCTCGCGCTTGTGGTCGGAAACGAAGGGTCGGGGCCGTCGGAGGTTTTTCGCGGGAATGCGGACGCGCAGATCGGCATTCCGATGCGGGAAGGCTCCGAGTCGCTGAACGCAGGCGCGGCGGCGGCCGTCGTGCTATATGAAAAACGCAGGCAGGAAACAGGAGTAAACAAAGAGCTATGAAAAAACCGGAAGAAATCCTTACAGAGGCAAAGCGGCTGATTGCGGAAGCGCGGGACGGCGCTGCCGTCGAAGAGCTGCGGATCCGCTATCTCGGAAAAAAGGGCGAGCTGACGGCGCTGCTGCGGTCTATGGGCGAGATCGAGCTCGAGGCGCGCAAAGCGTTCGGCATGGCTGTGAACAGCGCAAAGGACGCGCTTGAAACCCGGCTTGCGGAACGCAAGCAGGAATTCGCGGCATCGGGCCGGAGCCTCCGCCTCGCGGCGGAGAAGATCGACGTGACGGAACCCGGCAGGCCGGTATACGCCGGCACAAAGCATCTCATCACGCTTACGATTGAGGAGATCTGCGGGATCTTCACGAATATGGGGTACTCCATTACGGAGGGGCCCGAGGTCGAAACCGTATTCTATAATTTTGACGCCCTGAACGCGGCGCCGAACCATCCTTCGCGGGAGCTGTCCGATACCTTTTACATTTCTGACGAGATCCTGCTC
>WRFF01000043.1 GCA_009778945.1 Clostridiales bacterium
GCTACGGGCAATTAGGAAACAATACGGTTACCAGCAGCATGGTCCCCGTAAAGGTGAGTTTCCCGGCTAATTGAAGCCAGTCACAGAAATCCGTCAAGGGGCATCTCAAACAGGGATGCCTCTTCATTTTGTCAATATAGGCTATTTCCGCGTGAAAGAAAAGACGTCGCATGGTATACTAAGAAGTTGTGTTATTCATATAGGAAGGAAACACGGATTTATTCCGTATTTCCCGATCAGGAGCGGACGGAGTTTGTATTTAAAGAGAATCGAAATACAAGGGTTCAAAAGTTTTGCGGATCCCATTGCGATAGATTTTAAAGAGGGAATCACCTGCATCATCGGCCCCAACGGCAGCGGAAAAAGCAATATTTCCGACGCGATGCGGTGGGTGCTCGGCGAGCAGAGCGCGCGGGCGCTTCGCGGCGCGCGCATGGAGGAGATCATCTTTGCGGGGACGGATACGCGCAGGGCGAAAGGCATGGCGGAAGTGACGCTCGTGCTCGACAATTCCACGGGCATCCTGGATATCGATTATTCGGAGGTCGCGCTCCGGCGCCGGCTGTACCGCAGCGGGGAAAGCGAGTATTTTATCAACGGAAATCCCTGCCGGCTGCGCGATATCCGCGAGCTTATCATGGATACGGGGATCGGCGTGGACGGGTATTCCTTTATCGGGCAGGGACGCGTGGAAAAGATCGTCAGCGACAAGCCCGAGAACCGGCGTGAGGTTTTTGAAGAGGCGGCCGGCATTATCAAATACAAGAGCAAACGCGCGGAGGCGGAGCGCAAACTTGAGGGCGCCGGCGCGAATCTCGCGCGCATCGGCGATATCGTCGCGGATATAGAAGGCCGTATCGACGGGCTGCGCGAGGAAAGCGAAAAGGCGAAAGAATATCAGGGATTGGCCGCCCGTTACCGCGAGCTTGAGATCAATATCACGCTGAAAAATATCGAGAGCATGCAGGCGAAAAACCGCGAGCTGGCGGAACAGTTCGAAGAAGCGGGCAGAGCGCTCGAAACCCTGCGCGGAGAGAAGGCGGAGACGGACGTGCGGCTTTCCGCATTGCGCGCGCGCGACACGGAACTGGAAGAGCGCATAACGGGGCTGCGGGAGAGCCTGAACACAAACCGCGCGAAGGCGATGGGCATCGAGAACTCGACGGCGCTCTACGAAGAACGCCGCCGGAATATGGAAAAGGACCGGGACCGCCTGCGTGAAGAGGCGGCGTTGTATGCGCGCAGGATTGCGGAAGAAGAGGAAGAAGCGGCGGAATTCGCCGTGGAGAAGCGCCGTATCGCCGAAATGCTGGAGGCGCAGGGAAAGGAACTGGCGGATCTGCTTGGAGCGGCGGCGGAGAAGGAGGGCGCTTTCGCGGCGCAGGCGGCGCGCATTGACGAACTGCGCGCGCAGTTGTTTGAGGTCTCGCGTGAACGCGCCCTGAAAGAAGCGGAGCTTGCTTCCGGCGAAGGCCTGTTCGGAAGTTTTGACGAGACCGAAGCCGGTATTTCCGCCGAAATCGAGGCCGGTACGGGCGAACGCGGGTCGCTCGAAAATGTGATCGAGGACCTCGCGGCGGCCGCGGGTCGCCTCGCGGAGGAGACCTCGCTGCTCGCCGGGGATATGGAAGCGTCCCGGGCCCGGTACGATGAGGTATCGTCGGGGATCGCGGACAAACGCATCGATCTCGAGGCGCTGCGGCTGAAGATCGAAAAGCAGGCTTCGCGGCAGCGGACGCTGGAAGAACTCGAAGCGAATTATGAAGGATACGGCGCGGGCGTGCGCGCGCTGATGAAGGAAGGGCTGCACGGCGTACACGGCGTCGTCGCGGAACTGCTCACGGCGGACAAGGGATTTGAGACGGCGATCGAAACGGCGCTCGGCCAGGCGGCGCAGAATATCGTCGTCGAGACGGACGGCGACGCGAAAAAGGCGATCGCTTTCCTGAAGGAGAACAAGGCGGGGCGGCTCACCTTCCTGCCGGTGCAGTCGATCAATCCGCGCGGGCACGGGCCGGCGCGCGATCTGGAAGGCAGCGGCGGTTTCGCGGGGTACGCGCTCGATCATGTGCGTTTCGAGGAGCGTTTCGAAGATATCTTTGAATACCTGCTCGGGCGGACCGCAATCGCGGAAACGCTGGACGACGCGGCCGCGATGTCAAAGCGAAACGCGCAGGGTTACCGCATTGTGACGGTCGAAGGGGAGATTGTGACGCCCGCGGGGACGCTGACGGGCGGCGCCTATAAAAATAAGACAGCCAATTTGTTCGAGCGCCGCACGGAGATCGAGGCGCTGAAGCAGGAGATTGAGAGATGGAACGCGGACGCGGAGCGGGGGCGGGATGAACTCGACCGGCTTGCGGAAGAAAGTTCGGCGCTTCTGGTCCGGATCCGGGACGGCGACGCCGCGCTGCGCGAGAAGGAGGCGGAACGCATCCGCGCCGAAGCGGACGCAGACGCCGCGCGGGCAAGGCTCTCCGATCTCGAGGCCCGGCTCACGAAGCGGCAGGGGGAGCTGACGGGTATCGCAAAGGACCGCGAGAGCAACAGCGGGCTTCTGGAGCAGCTCCGTGAGCAGATTGCAGCCCTGACGGAAGCAATCAGCGCAATCGAAGAGGCGTCCGAACGCGAGTCGGCGGCGCTGCCGGAACGCAAGGCCGAGAGCGGCCGCGCGGCGGCGGCGGCGACCGAATTGCGGCTGCGCGTGGCGGAAGCCGGACGCGACAAGGAAAACGCGGATACGCTTTTGGAGGCGACGCTGCGTGGCATTGGGCAATACAAAGAGCAGCAGGCGGCGAAGGAGGCGGAATGCGCCGAACTGGAACGCGCGCTGACCGTCACGGCGGAGGAAGTCAGCGCCGCGGAACTGGTTTCGCTTGAAGCCGAACGCGTGGGGCTTGAGGCGGCGATTGAGCAGGCGGCTTCCGAGCGCAGGGAGGCGCGCGGCGGTATCGAGCGGGCGGAACTTGCCTCGGACAGCGGCGCGGGACGCATCGAATCCCGGATTACGTCGAAGAACGGTATGGAAGTGGAACTCGGGAGACAGGAGACGCGCCTTCAGACGTGGAAGGAAAAGCTCTTTGAGGAATTTGAACTCTCCTATGTCCATGCGCTTGAATACCGCGATCCGTCCTTTGTGATGGGTACGGGCATGAAAGAGAACCGCGAGATCAAGGACCGGCTGCGCGAGATCGGCGAGGTCAATCTTGGTTCGATCAAAGAATACGAAGAGACAAGCGAGCGCTACGCTTTCCTTACCGGGCAGCGGGACGATGTGCTTGCCTCAATGAAGGATTTTGAAGATATCGTGCGGGATATGGACAAAATCAGCCGTGAAAAATTTTGCGAGACCTTCGATCTGGTCAGTGAGACTTTTGCGGAAACATTTTCGCTGCTTTTCGGCGGCGGCAAAGGAGAGATCACGCTGGAGGATGAAAGCGATCCGCTCGAAAGCGGGATCGAAATCAAAATCCGGCCGCCGGGCAAAACCAATCTTGCGAGCATCGACAGTTACAGCGGCGGTGAAAAATCCATGATCGCGATCGCGCTGCTGTTCTCCATTCTCAAGGCAAAGCCGACGCCGTTCTGCATCCTCGATGAGATCGATGCGGCCCTCGATGAAACGAATATCCACCGCTTCGCGAATTATGTCGCGAATTTCCGCGAGACACAGTTTGCGCTCGTGACGCATCAGCGCTCGACGATGGAATACGCGGAGACATTGTTTGGCGTGACGATGCAGGAACAGGGCGTGACGACGGTGCTTTCGCTGCTGCTCGGCACGAAGGAAACGGACGCGTTCGCGGAGACGCTGAACGACGAAAACTGATTCCGGACGGAGACGGGTAGAGAGAAGAAGAGAAGAATAAATGGAATTTCAATCAAAACAGGGATTTTTCGGACGGCTGGCGCAGCGCATCGGCGACGCGGTGCTCCAGCGCCCGCAGGTAGACGAAGCTTTTCTCGAAGAACTCGAGGAGATTCTCATCACTTCGGATATCGGTATGGATACGGCGGCGGAAATCGTGCAGAAATTGCGCGATGCGGTGCGCATGGAACGGCTGGAAGAGACGGCGGACGTTCAGGCGAGGCTGGAAGGGATCATCGCGGAGATCGTGGACAAAGGCGACCGTCAGCATATGAGCGAAGCCTACCCGATCGCGGTGCTGCTTGTCGGCGTGAACGGCGGCGGCAAGACGACGACGATCGCGAAGCTTGCGGACCTCTATAAAAAAGAGGGGAAGACCGTGCTGCTCGCGGCGGCGGACACGTTTCGCGCCGCGGCCGCCGACCAGCTCGCCGTCTGGGCGGAGCGCGCCGGCGTGCCGATGGTCCGTCATCAGGAGGGCGCGGATCCGTCGGCGGTGCTGTTTGACGGGATGCAGGCCGCGCAGGCGCGCGGGATCGACGTGCTGATCTGCGATACGGCGGGGCGTTTGCAGAACAAAAAAGGTTTGATGGATGAACTCGAAAAGATGGATCGTGTGCTCGCGCGCGCCTACGCGCCGGAACAGCGTGAAACGCTGCTCGTGCTCGACGCGACGACGGGCAAAAACGCCATCAGCCAGGCGCAGGAATTCGGGGCCGCCGCGGGCGTCACGGGTATCGTCCTGACGAAGCTCGACGGGACCGCGAAAGGCGGCATCGCGATCACCGTGTCGGCGGAATTCGACCTGCCGGTCAAATTTATCGGCGTCGGCGAAAAACTCGGGGACCTGCTTCCCTTTGAGCCGCGGCGCTTCGCGGAGAGCATCTTCACAGGGGCGTACCGATGAGCCTGCCGATGATCGCCATCGTAGGGCGCCCAAATGTCGGCAAGTCCTCGTTTTTCAACCGTATTGTCGGCAGCCGCCTCGCGATCGTGGAGGACGTTCCGGGCGTGACACGCGACCGTATTTATGGGGAGGCCGAGTGGTGCGGCCGGAAATTTGCGCTGATCGATACGGGCGGCATCGACGAGGGCGCGGATGACGAAATCTTCGACCGGATGCGCGAGCAGGCGGAAGTGGCGATCGATATGGCCGATCTCATCCTGTTCATAACGGACGGAAAGGCCGGCGTGACCACGGGGGACAGGGAAGTCGCGGATCTGCTGAGGCAGTCTTCAAAGAAAGTCCTTCTGATTGTGAACAAAGCGGACGGCGGCGCGCGGCTGCCCGAGGATTTTTATGATTTCTACGAACTCGGCTTCGGCGAGCCGTTTCCTGTTTCCGCGGCGAACGACACAGGCATCGGCGACGCGCTTGACGAGATGATGAAAGCGATTGACGCGCGGCGCAGGGGCGCGGGGGAGGGCGAAGACGGCGAGGACGAACGGATCAGGCTTGCGGTCATCGGAAAACCGAATGTCGGAAAATCCTCGTTCGTCAACGCGATTCTCGGCGAAAACCGCATGATCGTCTCCGACGTGCCCGGAACGACGCGGGATTCGATCGATTCCCCCTTCACTTTTCAAGATGAGGAATTTGTGCTTATCGATACGGCGGGTATCCGGCGCCGCGCGAAAGTGACGGACGGCGTGGAGCGCTTTTCCGTCGTGCGCGCGATCGGCGCGATCGAACGCTCGGACGTCTGCCTGCTGATGATCGACGTCTCGCAGGGCGTCACCGAGCAGGACAAGAAAGTCGCGGGGCTTGCGCACGAGAGCGGCAAAGGCGTCGTCATCGCGATGAACAAATGGGACCTGGTCGAAAAGGAAACGAACACGATGGAAAAATGGCGCAAAAAAGTGGAGGCGGAAATGCCGTTCCTCTCCTACGCGCCGCAGGTTTATATTTCCGTGAAAGACAGGCAGCGCCTGCACCGCGCGCTGGAGACCGTCTCCGCCGTGGCCGCCAACTGCGCGCTGCGGATCCCGACGGCGCAGTTGAATTCCCTGGTCCAGGACGCGATCGCGATGAAACAGCCGCCTTCCGACAAGGGCAAGCGCCTGAAAATATATTATGTGAGCCAGGTCGGTATCAAGCCGCCGCTGTTTTCGTTCAAGGTCAACCGGCGGGATCTCATGCATTTTTCCTACTCGCGTTACCTGGAAAACCGCATCCGCGCGGTCTGGGGGTTCACGGGTACGCCGATCAGCTTCGTATTTCGCGAGAAGGGGGAAGAGAACGCTTGAGCAGTATTTTTTCGGATAATTTTATCATGGCGCTTCCGGGCGCGGGCTGTCCCGTCTGGGCGATCCTGATCGCCGCCGTCTGCGCGTATTTCATCGGCAATATCAACGGCGCGATCCTGCTCGGAAAGGCGCATGGTGTCGACGTACGCAAAGAAGGGTCCGGAAACGCCGGGACGACGAACGCGCTTCGCTCCATCGGGAAAAAGGCGGGCGCGATCACCTTCGTCATCGACGTCGTTAAAGGCTGGGTGGTGTTTTTCATCGCTTCGTATGTGTTCATGCGGATCATGCTTCAAACCGACGGCAATATGCAAAAATTTGTGGATTCTTCAACGCGCTATTTCGCGGAAACACAGGCGCTGACCGCCGGCGTAACAGCGGTTGCGCTGCTCTGCGGGCTCTGCGTCGTCCTCGGCCATATGTACCCGGCGGTCTTCGGCTTCCGCGGCGGCAAGGGCGTGGCCACGGCCTTCGGCGTGTTGCTCGGGGCGAACTGGCTCTTCGCGCTTATCCTGCTCGCCGTTGTTCTTGTCTTCACGGCGGCCTTTCGGCGCGTGAGCGTGTCCGTGTTGATCGCGGTCGCTGTGGCGCTCGTCCTGTGCTTCACGCAGGCTGGCGGGATCGCCTCGGGTATCGACGCGCTCTGGCTCGTCATCCTGCTCGCATTGGTCGTATGGAAGCATCACGGAAATATCGCGCGGCTCGCGAAGGGCACGGAGCCGAAGCTGACGTTTGGAAGTAAAAAATAAGGAGACGATACGAAAGCGATGCGAACGATCGGAATCATAGGAGCCGGAAGCTGGGGCACGGCGCTCGCCAATCTGCTGGCGGGTAAGGGATTTTGCGCGCGCGTATGGGATGTGGACAGAGACCTGCTCGCAAGCCTTGAGCAGGACCGTGAAAACAGAAAATATCTGCCGGGTGTGAAATTAGAAGACGGTGTCGTCATCGCGGAAACCGCAGAAGCCGCCGTTTTGGACGCCGAGTTTTGTTTGACCGCCGTGCCGACGCAGCATTTCCGCGCGGCGCTTGCGGGCGTCCTGCCTTTTCTGAAACCGGAAATGATCCTTGTAAACGTCGCAAAGGGGATCGACCGGCGGAGCCTTTTGACCGTTTCGCAGATTGTAGCGGAAGCCGCGCCCGGGCGTGCCTTTGCCGTGCTTTCCGGGCCGTCGCACGCGGAGGAGGTCGGCGTGAACATGCCGACCACCGTGGTCGCCGCGTCGGATGACCTCGCGGTGGCGGAGGCGGTGCAGGATCTGTTCATGACGGAGGCCTTTCGTGTTTATACGGAAAACGACGTACTCGGCGTTGAGCTCGGCGGCGCGCTGAAAAATATCATCGCGCTCGGCGCGGGCATCTCGGACGGCATGGGCTACGGAGACAATACAAAGGCGGCGCTTATGACGCGCGGACTCACGGAGATGGCCCGGCTCGGCGCCCGTTTGGGCGCGCGCAGAGAGACCTTCTTCGGCCTTTCCGGCGTCGGCGACTTGATTGTTACTTGCACAAGCATGCATAGCCGTAATCGGCGCTGCGGCGTCATGATCGGGGAAGGCGTGCCGCCGCAGGAGGCTGTCGCATGTGTGGGCATGGTTGTCGAAGGAGTTGAAACCGCGGAGGCGGCGTACGGTCTCGCGCAGCGTTTGGGTGTCGAAATGCCGATCACGGAGAGCATCTGCGCGGTGCTGCGCGGAGAGACGACTCCCGGCGACGCGCTCAAATTTCTCATGATGCGGAACAAAAGACACGAGAGGGAGAATCTTTTGTGACGAGAGAGAAGAACCCAAAAATTACAGAAGGGGAAAAATTCAAACGCGCAACCCTGACCGTCGCACTGGTCACGAATTTCGTGAATCCCTTCGCGGCCACCGCGCTGAATATTGCGATCCCGATGATCGGTTCGGAATTTCACGCGTCCGCGACGACGCTCGGCTGGGTTGTCTCCGCATTCATGTTCTTCATGGTCGCCTTCGCGGTGCCGTTCGGCCGGGTCGCCGATACCAAGGGGCGGATCCCCGTCCTCGTGTTCGGCGTTATCGTTTTTGCGGCGGGCGCGTTCCTGGCGGGGTTTGCGCCGTCCCTGACGGTCCTGATCGCTTTCCGCATCTTGCAGGGGATCGGGAGCGCGATTATTTATTCGACAAACATGGCCATCCTGATTGAAGTCTATCCGTCGAGCGAGCGCGGGCGCGTACTCGGTATTTCCGTCGCCGCGGTATACCTCGGCTCGTCGCTCGGCCCGGTGATCGGCGGCGAGGTGACGCACTATCTCGGTTGGCGTTATGTGCTGTTCCTGACCGGGGCGCTGGCGATTTTCGCGCTCGTCAATATCCTGCTGCGCATGCCGATCAAAGCGCTTAAGGAGATCGAAAAAGCGGAAAAAATCGAATTGAACGAAACGAGGCCGCAAAAAATCGGCGTTTCCAGCATTGTGCTTTATGCCTGCGCCATGCTGCTTGTCATGTACGGTTTCACGACGCTCGGGCAAAATATCGCTTCGTATATCATCCTTGTGGCGGGCGCCGCCCTGTTCATTGTCTATGTCAAACACGAGGCAAAGACCGAAGCGCCGATTGTCGAAGTGCGCCTTTTCCGCAATCCGAATTTCCTGCTGTCCAATCTTGCGGCGCTTTTCAATTACGCGGCGACGTTCGCGGTCGGCTATCTGCTCTCCATCTATCTGCAGCTTGTCAAAGGCTACAGCGCGAACATCTCGGGCCTCATTCTGATCGCGCAGCCGGTTGTCCAAATGATCATCTCGCCGATTTCGGGCCGTATGTCGGATCACAGGAATCCGTTCAAATTGGCTTCGATCGGCATGGCCCTTTGCGCAGTCGCGCTTTTCTGCCTCGGTTTTATCCGGGTCGATACGCCGGTCTATTTGATCATCGGCATCCTCCTGATCCTGGGATTTGGTTTCGGCTTCTTCACCTCTCCGAATTCCAACGCGATCATGAGCAGCGTAGAGCCCCGGGACTTCGGCGTGGCCAATTCGATTCAGAGCACGGCGCGCTCGTTCGGCCAGGTGATCGGCATGGCTATGATCACAATCATCACCAACATTATCATCGGCCACAGCTCGCTCGACGAAGCGAGCGCGGGTACGATCGTCCGCAATACAAATACGGCGTTTTTCGTTTTCGCGGCAGTCTGCGCGCTCGGGATCGTCATCTCCCTGCAGCGGAAACCTCATAAATGAACTATATGAGAAAATACTAGAATGGTAAGGCGCAAAAAAGACAAACCTTGAAGGAGGCAAATAATGAGAGCAGTAGTCACAGTCATAGGAAAGGATATGGTCGGCCTGGTCGCGAAAGTCGCGACGTGCTGCGCGGACGCGAACGTGAATGTGGATGAAGTTACCCAATCCGTTCTGCGCGAATATTTCGCGATGATCATGCTGGTCGATATCTCGCAGATAAACACCGATCTTGCGGGCCTCACCGCGTCGATCGAGCAGGCCGTGCCCGATATGCAAGTGCGCGTCATGCATGAGGATATCTTCAATTCCATGCATCGGATCTGAGCGGGAGGGGCGTGTTATGGCCATACTGAACAAAACGGACATACTGGAAACCATCACGATGATCGCGGACGAGCACCTCGATATCCGCACGGTAACGATGGGGATTTCCCTGACGGACTGCCTGGACGGGGACGCGGCGCGTTCCTGTGAAAAGATCTATGAAAAAATCACGCGCAGCGCACAGCGGCTCGTCCCGGTCTGCGAACAGATCCAAAGTAAATACGGGATCCCGATCATCCATAAACGCATTTCCGTGACGCCGGTTGCCCTTGCGGTCGGCGCGAGCGGCGGCGATCCGCTCCTGTTCGCGAAGGCGCTCGACCGGGCGGCGGAAGCGGTGGGTGTGAATTTCGTCGGCGGCTTTTCGGCGCTTGTACAAAAGGGGTTTTCCGCGGGCGACCGCGAACTGATTGAGAGCATTCCGGAAGCGCTCGCCGTCACGGAGCGTGTCTGTTCCTCCGTTAATATCGGTTCGACGAGGACCGGCATCCATATGGACGCGGTATCCCTGATGGGCGAAGCCGTCCGGCAGGCGGCGGAACGTACGGCGGACCGGAACTGTATCGGGGCCGCAAAATTGGTTGTCTTCTGCAATGCGGTAGAGGACAATCCTTTCATGGCGGGCGCTTTCCACGGGATCGGCGAACCGGATTGCGTCATCAACGTAGGCGTTTCGGGCCCGGGCGCGGTACGCGCGGCGGTTGCGCAGGCGCCGAAGGCGGCGGATCTCACAGAGGTCGCGGAAATCATCAAGAAGACGGCGTTCAAGGTGACGCGTATGGGCCAGATGGTCGGCGCGGAAGCCTCGCGCGAGCTCGGCGTACCGTTCGGGATCGTCGACCTCTCGCTTGCGCCGACGCCGCAGGTCGGAGACTCGGTGGCGCAGCTTCTGGAAGAAATCGGGATCGCGCAGGCGGGCGGCTGCGGCACGACCGCGGCGCTTGCGATGCTGAACGACGCGGTGAAGAAGGGCGGCGTGATGGCGTCATCTTCCGTCGGCGGCCTGTCGGGCGCCTTTATTCCTGTCAGCGAAGATGCGGGTATGATCGCGGCTGCGGCGTCAGGCGCGCTGACGATTGAAAAGCTCGAAGCTATGACAGCGGTCTGTTCGGTCGGCCTCGATATGATCGTCATTCCCGGCGACACGTCCGCGGCGGTCATCTCGGCGCTGATTGCCGACGAGGCCGCAATCGGCATGGTGGGCGGCAAGACGACAGCCGTGCGCGTGATACCGGCCATAGGCAAGCGGGTAGGCGAAACGCTCGAATTCGGCGGCCTGCTCGGAGGCGGGCCCGTGATGCCGGTCAGCACGATCGATCCGCAGGTCTTTATCGCGCGCGGAGGCCGCATCCCCGCGCCGCTGCAAAGTCTAAAGAATTGAGGAAGCGTTTGTCGGTACAGTAGATTTCACGAAATCGAAGATTTCGGAAATCCTTGCATAAGGAGGCTGTGGTATGGTACATATTGAAAACGATTGGGATGATCTCCTGAAGGATGAGTTTGAAAAGCCGTACTATAAGGAACTGCGTCAGTTTCTGGTGCGCGAGTACAAAACGCAGACGATCTATCCGGATATGCACGACATCTTCAACGCGCTGCGCTATACGGCGTACGCGGATGTGCGCGCCGTCATCCTCGGCCAGGACCCGTATCCCGGCCCCTTCCAGGCGCACGGCCTCTGCTTCTCCGTGCGGGACGGTATCGATCAGCCGCCTTCGCTCGTGAATATCTTAAAAGAGATCGAAGACGAGCTTGGGATCCCGGCGCCGAAAACCGGCAATCTGACGCCTTGGACGAAGCAGGGCGTGCTGCTTCTCAATACGACGCTGACGGTACGCGCGGGCGCGCCGGGTTCGCATCGCGGCCACGGGTGGGAAATTCTGACCGACCGCATTATTGAGCTCCTCTCGGAGCGCGGGCAGTCGATCGTATTTCTGCTTTGGGGCGCGAACGCCGGAGGCAAGCGCCCGCTTATCGACGAAAGCCGCCATCTTGCGCTGCTCTCGCCGCATCCGAGCCCGCTGTCCGCGTACCGCGGCTTTTTCGGAAACGGCCATTTCAGGGCTGCGAACGAATTCCTTGAGGCGCACGGGGAGCCCCCTATCGACTGGAGCCTGTAATCGTTTCTGAAACGATCACGCTTCGGTGGTCAGTTGCAAAAGTAAGTGCGCCCCTTAAGGAGCGAAGTGAAAAACGCTAACGAAGGTTGAGAAGTCAAAGAGGCGATAGTATTTGAAATTGCCGAAAGATGGGATACAATAAGGCCAAGA
>WRFF01000044.1 GCA_009778945.1 Clostridiales bacterium
ACAATGCGCGTAAAATTGAAGCCGTTGTTTGTCCAGAAAGTCTTGTCTTCTATCGAGACCGCCGCGTTTACAAGGTTTGTCGGGATATCGTTGTAGTTTACAATCATGCGGTAATTGTCGCCCAGATAGATATCCTGCATCTCGCTGCCCTGATCGTCATAGATCGTGGAGACGCTCTTCAGGTCATCCTGTATCGTCGCGGGATCATGTTTTGGAAGGTTATGGATGATATTGAATACATAAATGCCCGCGTAAGCGACAACCGCAATGATGAGAATAAGGATGGCGGAAAGAACGCCTTTGAGAATTTTTTTCGGGAGGCGCTCCTTCTTGCGCCGCGCCCGCTGGATTTCCTTGCGCTCCCGTTTCTCGCGTTCCTTGCGTTCCGTACGGGTCTCGCGCTTTGTCTGCTGCGTATTGGATGAGGCGCCGACTGCCGTCGTCGCAGCCGGGGCGGCCGCTTCCTCCGCGGATTCTTCCGTCGCGGTTGTTTCCTCTACGGTCGCTCCCGACACAGGTTCTTCTGCCGCGGCTGCTTCCGGTACAGGCTCTTTTGCCGCGATTGTTTCCGGTACAGCAGCTTCCGCTGCCGGCTTTTCCGTTACGGGCGCGGCCGCTTTCCCTTTCTTCTCCGCGTATTTTTTGAATTCCGTGTCATCCGGCGCTGTCAAAGCATAGAAAAACAGCGAAGCATCCGCTTCGGTTCTCCTTGATGTCCGTTTTTTTCGATCCCCCGGCTCTCTTGACTTTTTCTTTGCCAATACTTTCCTCTTATTTCTTTATATTCTGCGGTAAAAACGCTGAGAGTTTCTTCAACTCATACAGGTGTTCAGTATATCAAAAAACGAGAGGCGTTTCAAAAAATGAGCCTGAAATAAATTACCCCGGCAACAAGCAGCAGGAACAAAGTGCCAAAGAAGCCCCGCACCGGCGGGGCTTCCTTTTCATGTTCGTTATCCGGAAAATTTCGGGATGCCGCACGCTATTCCGCCGAGCGGTCGATGGTCGCTTCGTACAGATCGCCCGCCTTGTCCCATTCGGCGATGATTTCCGGGATCACCTTGAACAAATCGCCGACGATTCCATAATCCGCCACCTCGAAGATCGGCGCATCCGGGTCTTTATTGATTGCGACGATAATATCGCTCGTCTGCATTCCGGCGAGATGCTGAATCGCGCCCGAAATGCCGCAGGCGAAATAGATTTTCGGTTTGACCGTCGTACCGGTCTGGCCCACCTGGTGCGAATGATCGATCCAGCCCGCGTCCACCGCCGCTCTCGAAGAGCCGACGACACCGCCGACCTTTGCCGCAAACGTACGGATGAGGTTGAAGCCGTCCGGGCCGCCGAGTCCGCGCCCGCCCGAGCAGATGATGTCCGCATCGGTCAGCGAGACGATCTCCTTCGTGCTTTTCACGATATCCATCACCTGCGTGCGGATATCGGACGCCTGGAGATGCGGCTGCACTTTCACTGTCTCGCCGGTCGCACCGGGCGCGCGTTCGCGCCGCGTCATGACGCCCGGGCGCACCGTCGCCATCTGCGGGCGCGTGTACGGCGTGATGATCGTCGCCATCAGGTTGCCGCCGAACGCCGGGCGCGTCTGTTTGAGCCCGTGGTCTTCCGACGCGGGGTCAAGATCGCTCGTATCCTGCGTCGTATATTTGTTCGCGTAATCGATATAGCTCGATGTCTTGATGTCGAGGCGCGTACAGTCCGCCGTCAGCCCTGTGCTGAGCCTGGCCGCCACACGCGGCGCAAGGTCGCGGCCGATATGCGTCGCGCCGAACAGTACAATTTCCGGCTTCTTTTCCTTGATAAGGTCCGCGAAGACCTTGGTATACCCGTCCGTTGTGAATTTCGCGAGCAGCGGGTCCTCCAGCACATATGCGCCGTCCGCGCCGTATTCGAAACAATCTTTGCAAAGCGGCTCCGTCTGCCCCGCGTCGCCGATCAGCACCGCGTAGACTTTTGTATCCGCGCCGATTTCACGCGCGAGCCTTCTGCCCTCGCCGATCAACTCCAGCGCCACATTCATGATCGCGCCGCCGCGCTGCTCAGCATATACCCAGACATGTTTGTAGACGGACAGATCAACCTCTTCCGTTTCAGCCTCTTCATCTATAATCGCGTCGAATTTACAGGCGGGTATACACTGCTTGCAATTCGTGCATTTTTCGTTGATGACCGCAATCTTATCCACCATATCGATGGCCTCGAAGGGGCAGGCGCGCACGCACAGCGTGCAGCCCTTGCAATTTTCATTGATTATTTTCACTGCCATTTTCGTATCTCCTTTAGAACGGTATCAGATCACGTGTTTCGTTTTGAGCCCGATGAGGAGTTTGTCCGCCTGCTCTTTTTCGGTATCTCCTTCGAGCATCTCTCCTTTGCCCTTCGGCGCCGGCGTGAACGAGCGGAATACCTTTGTAGGAGACGCGTCGAGCCCGACCTCTTTCTCCGTATCAACGCCGAGTTCCGCCGCGCCCCAGACCGGGATATCCCGGGCCGCCGCGTCCACGATGCCGCCGACCGACATATACCGCGGCGTGTTGAGTTCCTTGATCGCCGTCAACATGCAGGGCGTCCGGAGTTTGATGAGTTCATACCCGTCTTCGAGCGCCCGCTTGACAGTGATCTCCTTCCGGTCGTCCGAGATTTCAAAATCCGTCACATAAGTGACCTGCGGCAGTCCGAGCTTTTCCGCAATTTGCGGCCCGACCTGCGCCGTGTCGCCGTCAATCGCCTGCCGTCCCGCAAAGATCAAGTCAAAAGCGCCGATCTTTTCAATCGCGGCTGCGAGCGCGTTGCTCGTCGCCCACGTATCCGAACCGCCGAGCGCGCGGTCGGAGGCCAGTACCGCTTCGTCTGCGCCCATCGCGAGGCATTCGATCAGCATATCTTTCGCCTGCGGCGGGCCCATCGTCACAACAGTGACCTTTGTATCCGGATATTTATCCCTGATCTTCAGCGCTTCTTCCAGCGCATTCGCGTCGTCATGGTTGAGGATACTCGGGACGCCCTCGCGAATCAGCGTTTTTTTCACAGGGTCGATGCGAATCTCATTCGTGTCCGGCACCTGTTTTGCGCATACTATGATTTGAAAAGCCATTCTCGCACCTCCTATTTCCCAAACACCGAACCCGCAATGACAAGTTTTTGCGCTTCGGTCGTACCTTCGTAAATTTCCGTGATCTTCGCGTCGCGCATCATGCGCTCGACCGGGTAGTCTCTCGTATACCCGTAGCCGCCGTGAAGCTGTACGCATTTCGTTGTGACTTTCATGGCAAGTTCCGAACAGAAGTATTTGGCCATCGCCGCGTCCTTTCCGTACGGCAGATGCTGGTCTTTCGACCACGCCGCGCGATACAGGAGCATCCGCCCCGCGTCGATCTCCGTCGCGAGCTCCGCCATCACAAAGCGCAATGCATCCATATCCGCAAGCCGTTTGCCGAACTGTTTGCGCGCTTTCATATAATCGAGCGTCACGTCAAACGCGCCCTGCGCAATACCGAGCGCCTGCGCGCCGATGCCGATGCGCCCTCCGTCGAGCGTGGTCATCGCGACCTTAAAGCCGTCGCCCGGATTCCCGAGCATATTTTCCTTCGGCACCTTGATATCTTTGAAGACAAGCTCCGCCGTCGAACTGCCCTTGATGCCCATCTTGTCCTCGATCTTGCCGGTCGAAAACCCGTCCATGGATTTCTCGACGATAAAGGAAGAGATGCCGCGCGTCTTTTTCGATTTATCCGTCATCGCCATGATGCAGAAGGTGTCCGCCACACCGCCGTTCGTAATGAAAATTTTCGATCCGTTCAGGAGGTAATAGTCGCCCATATCCACAGCGCGCGTTTGCTGCCCCGCGGCGTCCGTGCCCGCATTCGGTTCCGTCAGCCCGAAAGCGCCGAGTTTTCTGCCGCTGCACAAATCCGGAAGATATTTCTTTTTCTGCTCCTCGGTTCCGTACTGGAAGATCGGCCATGCGCAGAGCGACGTATGCGCGGAGACGATGACGCCTGTCGTCGCACATACGCGGGAGAGTTCCTCCACCGCAATCGCGTAGGAAAGATTGTCGCCGCCCGCGCCTTCCCATTCCTTCGGGAACGGAATGCCGAGCATGCCGAGCTTGGCCATCTTCTCGACGTTCTCAGCCGGAAAGCGGTGTTCGTTGTCAACGTCGGCCGCAATCGGCTCTACTTCGTTTTTCGCAAATTCCCTGACCAGCTTCCTGACAAATTCCTGTTCCTTTGTCAAATTGAAATCCATCTGCATACCTCCTGTGTAAAGGAAACCCCCGAATTGATCGGCAACACTTCCTTAGAATAGATAATATCAATTCATATAATACCGCGCCTGCGAATTTGATACAAGGCGTTTTTTATAAATGGGAATCATCTGAAAATTAAAAACGCCCAACGGACAGCGGGGCGTTTTGACACAATATTTAATCAGTTTTATCAACCTTGATTTGCGTTCTCAAAACGTTCTGCGGCGGCGGCGGAAACGAGGTTGCGGCCCATATAGGGCACGTCCTTCGCAGCTTCCGGCGAAATTTCGTAGATCGTGAACCGGGAGAGATAATCATTGTAGTCGGATCGGTATTCGTCGTAGGCGGAGCCGTAATTGTAGCTGCCGCCGTAGTTATTGGAACTGTCACCGTAACTGCCGCTGCCGGAATAAAGCGCATTGTTTCCTGCAAAATAGTCCCGCAGCGCATCCCGTACATCGGGATCCGGGGCCTCGGCCGCAAGCTGTTCCATATAGGGCAAACGCGCGTCGTTCAGATTGGAGAGCATTACGAGATCAATCCGGCCTATGCGCCCGTTCAAATAGTTTTCTACATTGTATTTCGCGACAAGCCCGTCGGTATTCGCGAGAAAGAGCACGAGCGCCAGTCCCGTAACGGCAACGACGATCGGCTTTCCGGCATTGAACGGGCGGATATGCCATGCAAGCAGGAAGGCGAAGACGAAGAGAAGCAGGATCATGAACCAGAACGTATAGACGCGGTTTCGCGTCAGTCCGTATTCGCCGATATAGAGCAGCATCTTGCTCATGGCGGTGACGACGAGCAGAATCGTAAGGCCCGACAGCACGCCGCCGAAAAAGCGGAGCCGTTTCGGATGCTCGCCCGCGGCGCGCCGCGCGAACCACCAGACAAAGGCGAGGATGGCAAGGTTGATCGCGGCGACGCCGCAGAGCTCAAAGAAGCCGCGGCGCGCATACTCCGCGTAGCTGTATGCGTCCGGCAGTTGGCCGAAAAACGCGGAGAACAGATAGCTTCCCATCGCGATGAAGAAGAGGACGTAGATCACACAAAAAACCAACAGGGGCGCGTTCACCGCCACCGTCGGTATGCGGTGCGCTCCGGCGATCGACGCGGAGAGCCCTGTTTTTTTGATCTCATTCGTATGGCGTTTATGCGCATTGCCGTAGAGCGCGCCGTAGAGGTAACAGGCGATCGGGATGCCGAGAAGGATCTCCCAGACATAGTGCCAGATGTTTTCGAGCCGCAGCGCGTCCGCAATATGGCGCATAAGTTCTGCGAAGCCCTCGTCCGCGCGCATCAGCAGGACGATAACCGCCGCGAGGACCGGCAGGCAGATAATGACGCCGACCAGTCCGATCATAAAACGTTTGCTGCGTTCCCTGTCCCGCGAATTTTTCCGCAGGCTGGCAAAAAGTGCCGTGAAATTGGAAAAGGCTACGACAAAGAGTTGATTGATCCCGTCGAAAAACACGAACCCCGACAGCTTCCCGGAAACGCCCGTGCCGCAGGAAACGCTGAGCCAGACCATATAACTCGCCGCCACAAAGACGCACAGCCCGAAATAGATCGCCGTCCCCGGATAGAGCAGGAAGGGAAGCGCGCCGCAGACCGTGACCGCGAGCCAGGCGAGGCTCGCCTTTGTCTGGCGGATCCCCTTCCGGTACAGATAAACCAGCGTCACGCCGCAGAGCGTGAAGAGAAAGAGTGAAATACCGAGCCCCGACGAAACATATCCATTGGCGCTTTCGACGAATTTCGGCGCGATCCATTCCCAGAACAAAAAACCGAGCACGAGCAAAACGCCGGCGAAAGCCGCGTCCCCTTTCCCAAACGCATAGGGATGCCGGACCGGCGGCGCCGGCGGGCGGATCGGCTGCATAGGTGCTTGGGGATAGCCCGGCTGCACGGGCGCTCGAGGGTAGCCCGGCTGCATGGGCGGCGCAGGTTGGTAGACCGGCTGTGGATAGTCACTCTGTGCGTATGGGGTTTGGGGATCGCCTGATTGCGGTGTCCGTTGATCATCCATTTCAAACTCCTCCTGTTTTCTTTGATGTGCCTTCTGTCTTACTGTCAAACTCCAGCAGGTCCCCCGGCTGACAGTCCAGCGCCTCACAAAGCGCCTCCAGGGTCGAAAAGCGGATTGCCTTCGCTTTGTTGTTTTTCAGGATGGACAGATTCGCGGGCGTGATGCCTACGCGCGCGGCGAGATCGCCCGCGGATACGCGCCGCTTCGCCATCATGATATCCAGATTGACCAAAATACGCATCGCCGCCTCCTATATGGTTAAATCCTGCTCTTCTTTGAGCAGGCGGGCGGCTTCGATGACATTTTTGATGACACGCAGCAGCAGAAAGAAAAAACCTGCGGCGAGCGCGATGGTAAGGAGCGCCGGCGTAACCACCTCGAAAAACGCCGTGAGAATCAAGATTGCGAAAACCGCGAAACTGCACCACGCGATGACGCGCAAACGCATCACGTTTGAGGTGGTAAATACCTTCTCCCGCCGGATATCATGCAATAACGCAAGCAAAAATACCAATGAGACCATCACCGCCGCGCAGCACCCGTAAAAAGCCGGAAGCGCCCGGGTCAAAAGCGCCGCGTTCGTAAGAATCGATTCCGGGTACGGAAACCACTTCGGCGCGCTCGGCAGGAAAATTGCGAAGCAGATCACTGCCGCAACCGCCACCCAAGTGCATACGATGGACAAAACCACCGAACGTCTTTGATTCCACATAATAATTCCTCTCCTTTCAATTTATAGAGAGAAGATATCATGGAAGAAATCGTTTGTCAACAATTTTTTATTGTTATTCAATAAAATTTTATTCTTTATTGATAATTATAAATTCGTGTTTTTCTTGGTGGAAAAGACCCATTCACGCTGGACCGTAAAGCTCGCTATGAACAGAAGAGAGTCGACGAGAATTTTAAACAGCGGCGCCCCGCCGCCGGCGATTGTGCTCAGTCCCGCGACCGACGCGGACGAAATGACCATCAGAACCGCCGCAAGAATATAGTACTTTACGGGTGAATATTTTGCGTCGCTCTTGAAGACGACCTTGCGGTTGATGGTGTAATTCACCGCGGACGACACCACGCGGGACACGATGCCGGCCCAAAACACCACAGCCACAGGCGTCATCAGAGAGCTGAATACCGCCAGCCAGAGCAGGAAAGAACCGTAATCCACGAGGAAGGAAATCAACGAGGAGGAGATAAATTTGAGAAAAACCAGATAGACCCGGATGGAATCCGTGAGCGGATTGAAATGCGTACCGCTGTTGTTCTCTAAATAGATCGTGGCGATCCGGATCTGCCGGACCGCGACGCCGTGTTGTTTGCAGGCCAGCAGCATATTGAGCTCGTATTCAAACCGTTCGCCGTCAAGGGCGTGAAGCAGCTTCATCTGCGACGCGGGGATGCCGCGCAGACCGGTCTGCGTATCGGTGACATCCAGCCCTGTCAAAAGCCGGAATATCCGCTTCGTGAGGTTGTTTCCAAACCGGCTTTTCGGCGGGATCTCCGCGCCGGAAAAATCCCGCACGCCAAGGATCAGATCGTCCGGGTGCGCGCTCAGTTCGTCGGCCACAGCCTGTATATCTACCGGCGTATGCTGCCCGTCGCAGTCAGCCGTCACGACGCCGACGGAATCGGGGAAATTCGCGAGAAAAAACTCCATGCCGGTTTTCAGCGCGCGGCCTTTCCCCTTGTTTTCGTCGTGGCGCAAGACAGTGCAGGACGGCATTGTCTTCAGCTCGTCAAAGACAGTCCCGGAGGGCGCGTCGCTTCCGTCGTCGACCACGATGAGGCGAGCGGATTCGCCCGCGAGTACCTTGCGCGCGAGCTCAACCAGCCGGCTGTCCGGCGACAGCGCCGGAATCAAAACGACCGGGGCCGTGACGGCTTTATTCGGGTCCGCAGTGCTTTCCTGGCTTGAGCGTTCTATCATGTTGGAAGTTTATCATAATTTACTAAACTACAAATAAACTGAACGTGAAAGAGGATCCTGCCGGCACTGTCAATAATGGATACATCCGCCGTCTATATTGAGGTTTTGGCCCGTGATGAAAGCGCTGTCGTCGCTCAGCAGAAAGAGCACGCCGCCGACCACGTCTCCGGCCTCCATCGCGCGGTGGATCGCGCGCGCCTGAATACTGTAATCATAATTTTTTTGGAAATCCTCGGGGCTCCCCGCGAGCCCCTTGGAGGCGTCCGTCATCGTATAGCCGGGGGTGATGCTGTTGCAGCGGACGCCGTGCTCGCCGGCTGTGCGGGCGACGCTGCGAGTGAGCGCCCAGACCGCGCCCTTGCTCGCCGTATAGTGCGCAAAGAACGGATTGCCTTCCAGAATCGAGGCGGACGCGATATTCACGATCGAGCCGCCGCCGCGCCGGATCAGATACGGGTAGACGATCTTGCAGCACAGCCAGGTCCCCTTCGCGTTGACCGCCATCACGCGGTCCCATTCGTCCTCGTCAATCTCATGGAAGGGTTTCATGGAAAGGCCCGCGTAGATCGCGGCGTTATTTACAAGGCCGTCGATACCGCCGCAGGCCGACACCGCGGCGTCGCACATTTCCCGCACGCTTTCCGCATCTGTGATATCCACGGACAGGGCAATCGCTTTCCCACCCGCTTCCTCGATCAGGCGCACTGTTTCCGAGGCGCCTTTGATGTCCGCGCAGACGACAGAGGCGCCTTCCGCCGCGAAACGTTGCGCGAATGCGCGTCCGAGACCGCCCGCCGCGCCGGTCACCAAAATGACTTTATCTCTCAGAATCATCTTACGCCTCCTTACGAAAAAGCGCGGGGGAGACCCGCGCCTTGCTGATTTTGTATTGCTTTTAACGCTTACTGAACTGGCTGGCTCTGCGCGCCTTTTTCAGGCCGTATTTCTTACGTTCTTTCATGCGCGAGTCGCGCGTCAGGAAGCCTTCGTCCTTGAGCGCCGGGCGGTACGCCTCCGTGTCCGCAACGCAAAGCGCGCGAGAGATGCCGTGACGAAGCGCGCCGGCCTGGCCGGTCGTGCCGCCGCCGTGCACAGACGCGACCACATCGAATTTGCCTTCCGTCTCCGTGATAACAAACGGGCGCTTCACTTCCTGTTTCAGAAGTTCCATGCCGAAATACTCGTCAAGCGGTTTGCCGTTGACGGTGATGGCCCCTTTTCCTTCAATCAGTCTGACCCTGGCGACTGAACTCTTTCTCCTCCCGGTTGCGGAATACTGCTTTTTCGCTGCCATCTGTCAAACCTCCTAAAAATCCCAGACTTCCGGTTTTTGCGCCGCGTGCGGATGCTCCGCGCCGGCGTAAACCTTCAGTTTCTTGTACATGGCCCGGCCGAGCCTGCCGTCCGGCATCATGCCTTTGATCGCGTGACGAATGATCTCCTCGGGGTTCCGCGCCTGAAGCTTTTCAAAGCTGAGTTCCTTGAGGCCGCCCGGATAGCCGGTGTGCCGCTTGTAAATCTTCTCCTTGCGCTTTTTGCCCGTGACTTCCACCTTCTCCGCATTGATGACGATGACATAGTCGCCCGTATCGATATGCGGCGTGAAGATAGGCTTTCTCTTGCCCCGGAGAATGGATGCGGCTTCGCTTGCCAACCGACCGAGGGTCTTGCCCTCCGCGTCGATGAGATACCATTTGTGTTCCACTTCCTGAGGCTTTGCGATGAAACTTCCGTTGATCATCTTTCTCCTCCTTGCCTACTGCGATTCTGTGATTCATCAGAATCTTTTTCGGCTACGTCTGAAATTACAGTAGATTTCACGAAATCAATGTTCGGAAATCCTTGCATAAGGGATTCCATCAGCCCACCATGTTCGCTGTGGCAACTCCATTAACGTTTTGGCCGCGGCCGGATTTCGAAATACCAGCCCGTCACCTTACTTATCTTGCGCGCCCTGCTTATCGGGATAAACAAAACGCGCGAAAATTATTGTATCTTATATCCCGCACGCCGTCAAATAAAATTTTTGTCGGATTTTTCTTGAGTTTTTGTAAAACTATATTTTCGGGAGTTAAAATATTGAAGCATTGTCACTATCTATTAAAAACAAGCGTTTTAGTGACATTTTTCCCTCGTTATTTCCGATTTTAGCCGTTTAAAACGAGTGAATTGTCACTAAATAGCCGATTTTGAGCACATAGTGACAAAAAATAATAAATAAGCTGGTATTTTTCATCTTCTAGTGACATTTTGATAGATATCAACCGGATTTTGCGCTCCTCAGCTTGTCAAAATAATAAATAATTCGGCTTTTTTCGAGTATCTGTGACATTTTAGTGTCAGCGGAACGATTTCGTATCGCTATATCGTTCGCCGCTTACATTTTCTCACCGCCGCTTACTATCTACGTAACTATGCGCCTACGGTTGGACGCTTACGTGTTTGGTGCAAGGCGTCGTTATACTTCGGAATTCGGGAGTCTTTCTGTTATGTATTGTATCGTATAAAGTCCGCATTTCGGACAGCGCTCAATATATTCAGTCGTGACGTCCACAACAGGTGAATCTATCAGATATGCGCCGGTATCATAGCCGCCGCCTTGTTGCACGATAAATTCGGTGTTTTGCGCCTGCTGAACCGGAAAGCTTTTTATCGGTTCGAAGACCGCACGGGAACCGCAACCGGGACATTTCTCAACAACTTCCTTATCCGCCCTTTTGTTATGCTGGATATATTTGTTCGGAAGGTATTGTATTTTGATTTTCTTCGCGTAATACTCTTTCCGGTTTTCAAGTGATTCCGGCGGGACGCACAACGAAGCCGCCACCTCATTCAGCGATCTGGAGCGTGCATGCGCGATTACCGCCGCCTTAAAGATAAACTCCTCGTCGTATTCTTTATCGTTCAATTTCACAGCTCCCGCAGGGCGGCGACAATCTGGATTTTTCCTGCCTCTGTTTCGGAAGCCTGTTTAATCACGCGCGCGGGGACGCCCGCGACGACCGCGCCCGGCGGGACGTCTTCGATCACGACCGCGCCGGCGGCCACGACCGCGCCTTTTCCGACGCGCACGCCTTCGAGCACGACCGCATTCGCGCCGATCAGAACGTCATCTTCAAGCACGACGGGTTTGGCGGAAGGCGGCTCGATAACACCCGCGAGCACCGCGCCCGCGCCGACATGGCAGTTTCGCCCCGTTTCCGCACGCCCGCCGAGGATTGCGCCCATATCGATCATCGTACCCGGTCCGATGACCGCGCCGATATTGACGATCGCGCCCATCATCACGACCGCGCCTTCGCCGACCTCCACCTGGTCGCGCAGGATCGCGCCCGGCTCGATGCGCGCGGGAATGTCTTTGACATCAAGCAGCGGAATCGCGGAGTTTCGCATTTGGTTCTCAACTGTATAATCCGCAATCTGTCCCGAAGCCGTCCCGGCTTCAAGCACAGGACGGATATCTTCCCAGTCCCCGAAGACGACGAGATCGCCCGCGCCGTAAACTTTGCAGCCGTGAAACTGCGCGGCGTCCGCGCCTTTCACATAGACCTTGACCGGCGTGCGTTTCTTTGCTGTGCGGATCGTTTCGATGATTTCATGCGCGTCCATGCGTTTTCGATTCCTTTCCTATATCTTGTACAAACCCTCGGCAATGCATTCTGCGGGGC
>WRFF01000045.1 GCA_009778945.1 Clostridiales bacterium
AATTGGCGCGCTCTGCGCCAGCGGAACCGCCTGCGTCTGCCATCCGCCTTTGAGCAAATCGACTTCGCAGATCCGCTCGATGACGACCGGATTTTTTATAGCCGTTTCCTGCCGCAGGGTCTGCGCAAACGCCTGCTTGGAATCCGGTTCCCCATGCACGAGGAAGAGCGCCTGCGGCGGTTTTTCAAAACCGCGCGCCCATTTCAGGAGTCCGTCCTTGTCCGCGTGCGCGGAAAAGCCTTCGAGATCGTAAATCTCCGCATTCACCGCAATCTCCTCGCCGAAGAGCGAAACCGATTTCGCGCCTTCCACGATCTTGCGGCCCAGCGTCCCCACGGCCTGATACCCTACGAAAACGACGGAATTTTTCGCGTTCCAAAGATTGTGCTTCAGATGATGCCGGATTCGCCCCGCCTCGCACATACCGCTTGCCGAAATGATAATCTTCGGCGTGTGATCGTCGTTAATCGCCTTGGATTCATCCGTCGTGCTCGTCAGGACCAGATTCGCGAAATCAAGGATATCATCCCCCGCAAGAATGCGCTTTTTGGCCTCTTCGTCGAAATCGGCGATATTCTTACGAAAGACTTCGGTGGCGGCGACCGCCATAGGGCTGTCCACATAGACTTTGACGCCCTTCAGGATATTCGCCTGCCCGGACTGCTCCGTATACTTGTTCAGCTCATAGATAAGTTCCTGCGTGCGCCCGACCGCAAAGGAGGGGATCACAACCGTACCGCCGCGGCCGATCGTTTTTTGGATGATCGCCGTAAGGCTTTTCAGGGAAGTATCCCCCGCCTCATGCAGGCGGTTTCCGTAGGTGGTCTCCATGACCACATAATCCGCTTTTTTGATATAGGTGGGATCGTTCAGCATCGGGCGCCCCTCCGCGCCGAGATCACCCGAAAAGACAAATTTCTTCTGGACGCCGCCCTCCGTGAAAAAAACTTCCGTGATCGCGGAACCGAGGATATGCCCCGCGTCGTTAAAGACAAATTTGACGCCCGGCATCGGTTCGATCTGCTGGCCGTAGAGCACGGGCGTGACGGTCTTGAGCGAAACTTCCGCCTCATCCATCGTAAAAAGCGGCGCGGCGGATTGTTCCTTCCCGGCGCGTTCGCTTTTTTTGTTCTTCCACTCCGCCTCTGTTTCGGCGATATGGGCGCTGTCACGGAGCATGATGGGAAGCAAGTCCGCCGTCGCGTCCGTACAGTAAATGCGCCCCTTGAAGCCGCGCTTCACGAGCAAAGGGATCCGCCCGCAGTGATCGATATGCGCATGGGACAGGATCAAAAAATCCACCGTCGCCGGTTCAAACGGGAATTCCTCGTAGTTCTCGGCCTCCTGCTGCGGAGAGCCCTGAAACTGTCCGCAGTCGAGCAAAATCCGGGCCTTCGCATCGCCTTCCCGGACGCCGTCCAGTTCCAGGAGATGACAGGAGCCGGTTACCGATTCCGCGGCGCCGCAAAAATGTATTCTCATAATCGTTTTCTCCTATATTTCAAAATATCGGAAAGAGTATATCATAAGTTTTTTTGGATTTGGTGACAGAACTGTGTCGTTCTCGTCAAAGATATTTTGGGGCTTTACGCTTTTTCGATAAGGATCCGCATCCTGCCGCCGCAGACCATGCCGTCCTCCTCGGCCGTATCGGTCATATCGATTTCCCGGATAAGCGTGCCGCCTTCGCGGATCACGGTCCGCGCGTCCTGCATCACGCCCGCCTCCGCGCAGCCGCCGCCGATCGTACCGAGCAGTCCGCCCGCGTAGGACATCGCCATTTTCGCGCCCGTTTCGCGCGGTACCGAACCGTGCGTTTCAAGGATGGTCAAAAGCGCGTCCATATCCTCGCCGTGCCGCGCAAGCAGCTCGGCCGTCTCAAAATCACAACCGGCTTCCTCCCCGGGGTCCGGTCCCGCACGGTGAAGCGCGCCCGCCGAATTTATCGCTTCCCCCGCCGCGTCAGCCGCGCAGACCGCCGCGCCGCCGCGCCGGTACCCGATGGCCTCCGCGAGGATCGCGACCGAAATCTCGGCCGGCGTGACCGCGCCGATCTTGAGCCCGATCGGCGTATGGACATTTTCAAGCGCCGCGCGCGGATACCCCGCGGCTTCCAGTTGCTTCAGCACGATCGCGGTGCGCCGGCGCGATCCGATCATACCCGTATAGGCGGGAGACGCCCCTTTAAGCACGCCTTCGAGACATTCCTGGTCATGTTTGTGCCCGCGCGTCACGATCACCACATAATCGGTCTCCCGAATATTCACGCGCTCAAAGACGCGTGAAAAATCATCCATGATGACCGTGTCCGCATCCGGGAAGCGTTCCGGGCTGGCGAACATCGGGCGGTCGTCAAAGACAAGCGCCGAAAACTCGCAGAGCTTCGCCATCTTTGTGAGCGCAAGCGCGATATGCCCGCCGCCTAAGATCACAAGGCGGGGCTTGGGCAGATAGGTTTCGATCACCACCAGCTCCGTCCCGCCCGCGGACGGGGGGATATGGACGACAGGCCCGTCGGAAACGGCCCCCGGCGAAGCCGCCAGCGCGGAAATCTCCGCCCAGCGTACAGCGTCCGCTTCGCGGGCCACTTCCTTTTGGACCGTCCCGTCTCCGCCGGATCCGTACCTGGACACCACCGCCGCCCGTCCGCCTTCCGCGAGCGCGCTCAGCAGTTCCCTATAAAGCTCTTTTGTCTGAAGGCCCATCCGCGCGCCGCTCTTCTCATCCGAAAGCGTCGGACTGGGCGGTATTGATCGAACTGCTGTCGCCTGACGCGCCTGTGCCTTGATCCACCGTGCCGCCGGGGCCGGTGATCGTCGGTTCCTGATTGGAATTGGAATTCAGCACCTGCATCCACGTCTTGCCCGGCGTGAGCAGGATTTCCTTGCCGTTCGCGTCGTAGAAACGCGGAGGCGTCGTGCCGTCGGTTACCCATGTCCCCTCGATCATCTTGCCGTCCCGGAAGACCATCGCGCGGTTCGTGCCCGTCATATCGATATGCAGCGGATAGCCCTTATTTTCGATAAACGGGCCGTTCACTTCCGGCGCCCACAGGACAACGACGTTGTTCGCCTTGACCTGCCCCGACGCAGGGTCTGCGTCCATAAAGGGCTTGCCATCCACGGTCCGCAGGAAGGTGTTTGTGGACGCGTCCCACGTCCAGGTCGGGTTGAAGGTCCCCTCGCTGAACGGCATATAGACCGATGTGACATCCGTTGTTGTCATCGACGGGTCCAGATCCCCGAAATCGAGGGTGCTTGGGTTGGTGTCGATATCGGTCCAGCCCTTCGGGCCCCAATAATCCATGGACCATTGATAACAGCCGCCCAGATTCAGGTAGAGATTGTGCGGGCTGAAAATCGCCTGGTTGTTCTCCGGCGGGCGTGTGCTCTTTCGCAGATAATAGTATTGCCCGAATTTGCTCTTGCTGTCGATATCCGCCGGCATATTCTTGATCGTACTCGCGCCGAGGCTGGCCCACACGTCGCTGTTCGTCCCGCTGAAATACAGGATCGCGTTGTATTCCGGCACGATGGTGATATCGCTGTTGCGCGCGCTGCGCACCGGTCCCACCAAATCGGGGATATCGCTCTGGAACATGCAGTTGAAACGCGTGATTCCGCCTTCCGTGACGGATTCATAGACGACGTCCGCGCGCGCGATGCCGAGCTGCGGGCGCGCTTCCGGCGTATTCTCGATCTTCACCGAAAGCGGGTATTTGAACGAGTCCTGTTGGCCGGGCAGCGCCTTGCCGTATTCGATGCCCGTCAGCGGCCAGTAATACGGTTCCGGCTGAGGTGCGGGTTCCGGCGCCGGGGCCGCAGGCGGCGTCGGCGCCGGCGCGCTCCCCGGGTTCTCCGCCCCGTTGCCGCAGCCGGCGAAAGCCGTCACCATAAGCACCAGCGCAAGCAGCGCGACGACGGCTTTCCGGATATTGTTTCGGTTGTTTTGGTCTTTCTCTGTTTTTCGCATAGCGCTCCCCTTATAAATCATAAGTTACAAGCGATGGCGGATAAGACGAAACGCCGGACAGGCCAGCGCCGTCGCAAGTATTATACAAGGATTTTTTTCTCCTGTCTATTCAATTTATAATAATCCGAGAAATGCCGCGCCCCCCGAAATTTTTCAATGACAGCAACAAAGTGTGATTTTGTGATTTTTTCCGGTCATGTATGATTTTTTTAGTTGTCGGAGCAATAATCGGCGTCTCGCAAATATTCCGTGAGGGGACGGTAGGAGGGGACATCGCCGCGCTTTTTCAGGCGCAGCGCGAGCAGGAAAGCGTCCGCGGTATCCACGCAGGTCAGCACGGGCAGCGCGCGCTCCGTCGCGTAGCGCCGCACGTCAAACGAATCCGCCTGCTTGTCGTTGATCACATTCGGCACGTCGATGAGGCAGGTGAGCGTCCCGTCCGCAATCAGGCGCTTTGCCTGCGCCGCGTCTGTTTCCGCCGCTTCAAGCCCGTTCGCACGCAGCCACGTGAGCGACGCGCTGTAGGAATAGAGCGAGAAACCCTCTTTCACATATTCGCGGATGACCGCAAGCGAAGCTTCCTCTTTGTCCGCGTCTTTCAGCCGCACGTACAGGCCGCCGCCCGCGGGGATATGCACGCCGCTTGCGAGGAAGCCTTTGTAGCAAGCCTGTTCAAAATTTCTGTCCACGCCGAGCACCTCGCCTGTGGATTTCATCTCGGGGCCGAGCGCCATATCGACGTCCGTCAGCTTCGCGCCGGAGAAGACCGGCACCTTTACGGAAACAAGGTTTCGCGCGGGATAGAGGCCCGTGCCGTATTCAAAGCCCTTCAGCTTCTGACCCAGCATCGCGGCCACCGCGAGCTTTACCATCGGGATGCCTGTCACCTTGCTGAGGATCGGCACCGTGCGCGAGGCCCTCGGGTTGACTTCGATGACCCAGACTTTCTTTCCGTCCCATGCGTACTGGATATTCACGAGGCCGACGACGCCGAGCGCAAGCGCAATCCGTTTTGTGAAATCCGTCAGCGTCGCGCAGACCTCCTCCGGGACCGTATGCGGCGGATAGACGCTGATGCTGTCCCCCGAATGGACGCCCGTGCGTTCCACATGCTCCATGATGCCTGGTATAAGCACGTCTTCGCCGTCGCAGATCGCGTCCACTTCCACCTCTTTGCCCCGAATGTACCGATCGATGAGCACCGGATGCGCTTCGGAGAGCGAGACCGCCTCGTCCAAATATTCGAGCAGCTCCCGATCCGAGTAGACGACCTGCATTGCGCGCCCGCCGATGACGTAGGAAGGCCGCACGACAAGCGGATATCCGAGTTCCTCCCTTGCGGCGAGGGCCGCCTCGCGCGTCGTGACCGACTGCCCCGGCGGCGTGTCGATGCCCAGCGTTTTCAGGAACTCCGTCGTCTTTTGCCGGTCTTCCGCCAGGTCGATGCTGTGGAAATCCGTGCCGAGGATGCGGATGCCGCGCCGGTCGAGGTGCTCCGCAAGGTTCAGCGACGTCTGTCCGCCGAACTGCAGGATCACGCCGAACGGATGCTCCTTCTTGATGACATTCATCACATCGTCCACATGCAGCGCCTCAAAATACAGCTTATCGGAAGTATCGAAATCCGTGCTGACAGTCTCGGGGTTGTTATTGATGATGATGGCTTCGTATCCGAGATCCTTGATGGCCCACACGCCGCGCACGCAGCAATAATCAAATTCGACGCCCTGCCCGATACGGATCGGCCCCGATCCCACGAGGAGGATCTTTTCGTTATCCGAAATGCGGCTTTCGTCCTCGTCGTCGAAACACGAATAATAGTACGGCGTCAGGGCTTCAAATTCCCCGCCGCAGGTATCGACGACTTTGTAGACGGGATAGATCTCGTTGTAGACGCGGATGTCCGTCAGTACGTCGCGCCCCGCGCCCGAGAGCGCCAGGATCTCGTTGTCCGTAAAACCGAGCTCTTCCGCCTCGCACAAAAGCGGCGCGTTCAGCACGCCGTGCGTCTCCGAAAGGGTCTTTTCCATCTTCACGATGCGGTCCACCTTGGAGAGGAACCAGCGGTCCACTTTCGTAAGTTCAAAGATCGCGTCGCGCGTGAACCGCGGATCCGTGCCCCTGCGTTCGCGCCCGCGGCGCATCGCGTCGGCGATCGCGAAGAGGCGTTCGTCGTCCCGCGCTTCGATCTTTGCAATCAGCGCCTCGTCGGAGAGCTGCGTGATGCTCGGCATGCGCAGCCCGTCCCGCCCGATCTCAAGGCTTGTGATGGCCTTGAGCAGCGCGCTTTCAAAGGTGCGCGAGATGCTCATCACCTCGCCCGTCGCCTTCATCTGCGTGCCGAGCCGGCGCGACGCCGTCTTGAATTTGTCAAACGGCCATTTCGGGAATTTTACGACGCAGTAATCGAGCGCCGGCTCAAAACACGCGCTCGTCTCGCCCGTCACATAATTTTTCAGTTCGTCTAAGCTGTATCCGAGCGCGATTTTCGCCGCGAGTTTCGCGATCGGGTAGCCCGCCGCCTTGGAAGCGAGCGCCGAGCTGCGGCTGACGCGCGGATTGACCTCGATCACGATATACCGGCTCGTTTCCGGATCGAGCGCAAACTGTATGTTGCAGCCGCCCTCGATATCCAGGCTGCGGATGATCTTCAGCGCCGCGTCGCGGAGCATCTGGTATTCCGCGTCCCTGAGCGTCTGGATCGGCGCGACGACGATGCTGTCGCCCGTATGGACGCCGACGGGGTCGAAATTCTCCATGCCGCAGATCGTGATGCAGTTGTCCTTTGCGTCCCGCATCACCTCGTATTCGATTTCCTTCCAGCCCGCGACCGACCGCTCGAGCAGGATCTGCCCGATCGCGCTGCTTTCGATACCGCTTGTCACAAGCGTTTCAAGCTCCTCGTCCGCCGTCGCGATCCCGCCGCCGGTGCCGCCCAGCGTATACGCGGGCCGGATGATGACGGGATAACCCGCCTCCGCCACAAAGGCGCGGCATTCGTCCAGGCCGTGCGCGATGACGCTCATCGGAACCGGCTCTCCGATTTGCTGCATCAGCGCTTTGAATTCCTCGCGATCCTCCGCGCGCCGGATGCTGTCCCGGTTCACGCCGAGCAGCTGCGCGCCGTATTTCGTGAGGACCCCTTTGCGGTCGAGCTCCATCGCGAGATTGAGGCCCGTCTGTCCGCCAAAACCCGCGAGCACGCCCTGCGGGCGTTCGCGCTCAAGAATCGCCTCCATCGCTTCCTCTGTGAGCGGCTCCATATATACTTTGTCCGCGATGCCTTCGTCCGTCATGATCGTGGCGGGGTTGGAGTTCACGAGAATGCATTCGATCCCCTCTTCGCGGATCGCCTTGCAGGCCTGCGTGCCCGCGTAGTCAAATTCCGCCGCCTGCCCGATGATGATGGGCCCGGAACCGATCATCAGGACTTTTTTCAGATTTTCGTTCTTAGGCATTCCGCTCGCCCCCTTTTCCCATGATGGAAACAAACCGGTCGAAGAGCCCCCGGGAATCGGTGGGGCCGGGGGAGCCTTCGGGATGATACTGTACCGAAAAGACCGGCAGGCTTTCATGCCGTATCCCCTCGACGGTGCCGTCGTTCAGATTGAGATGCGTGACGGCCATCCCGGCCGTGCGTACGCTGTCCGGATCCACCGCAAAGCTATGATTTTGCGAGGTGATGGCCGAACGGCCGGTCTCCAGATCGATGACGCCGTGGTTGGCGCCGCGATGGCCGAATTTGAGCTTATAGGTACGGGCGCCCGCCGCGAGCGCGATGACCTGATGCCCCATGCAGATGCCGAAGACCGGAAGCCTGTCCAGAAGCGCGCGCGTCGTCTCGATGCCCGCCGTACAGGCCTCGGGGTCGCCGGGGCCGTTCGACAGGAAAAGCCCGTCCGGCTTCGCTGCAAGAATCTCCTCCGCCGTCGTCCCGTAGGGGAAAAGCCAGACTTCGCAGCCGCGCTTCGCCAGGCTGTTTATGATGCCGCGCTTGATACCGAAATCGAGCACCGCGACGCGCGGCGCAGAGGTCGTCGTCGTTTGTTCGGACGGCGATATGATTTGCAGTTCCCGTGTCCCGACTTCGCGCATATAGTCCGTGCGCAGCGGCGTGTCCTTCATCCGCTCCGCCGCCTCTTCGCGCGGGATCCCTTCGGTCGAAATCACGCATTTAATCGTCCCTTCCGCGCGGACCCTCTTCGTGATCGCGCGCGTATCGACATTGTAGACACCCGGGACGCCTTGCTGCTCAAGCCATTCCGAGATCGTCATCACGCACATCCGGTTGGAAGGCCGGAATGAGATATCCCGCGTCACAAGGCCGAACGCGTGGATACGTTCGCTCTGGTTGTCTACCTCGCTGACGCCGTAATTTCCGATCAGCGGGTAGGTCATATTGATCACCTGCCCCTTGTACGAGGGATCCGTCAGCGCCCCCTGATACCCGGTCATCGCCGTGTTGAAAACCAGTTCCCCAACCTGCGTCGCCGCGGCGCCGAAACCTTGGCCGCGATAAAGCGATCCGTCTTCGAGCAATAAAAGTCCTTCCATTTCCAGCCTTTCTTTATGTTCTGTCTAATAATGCATAATTATACACTATAATTTATATTTATGCAATTTGCCCGCGCGAACCCCACCTGTGTTAGAATCCGGATATGGAACACGCAACAGCCGACCGGCCTACGCAGCACGCGAATAAAAAACCACGCAGGGGAATGTCTTTTTTCACAGGGGTCCTGCTTATATTCGTACTCACTCTATGCGTCAGCGCCGGCGTCGTCCTGCTTTTTACAAGCGGCATTGCCAAATATCCGCAGCTTACGGGCCAAACCTCGAATTCGCCCGCCGCCACAGGGAACCCTCCGGCAACGGAAGGATCGCCTGCCGCGAATATCAACGACCAGTATATCATGGTTGTCGGCGACAGCATCGTCGTCGGGGCGACGCCGGAGCTGAAAAAACACCTCACGCATGTCTCCATCGACGCCAAGGTCGGCCGCACCATGCCGACCGGTTATGATATTCTCGAATCACGCGAACAGGAGGGTCTGCTCCAAGACGCCAACGTGATTGTCGTCTCGCTCGCAAACAATATCGCAAACGATTCCATCGAGAAGGCGCAGGACATCATCGGCCTCGTCCGCCCCGGGCAGCGCCTGGTGTTCGTCACGGGCCACGGGCACGCCAATATGAAGCCGATCAACGATTTCCTTCGCACGCTTCCGGACGAATACGGTTGGGTCACTGTCGCCGACTGGGATCAGGCTATCTCGCAAAATGCCGAATGGCTTGGGCCGGACGGCGTCCATGTCGCCAACAACAAAGCCAATATTCTCTACGCCGATCTTGTCACAAACGCGATTCAGCTCGTCCTGGCAAAGCCCGCCGCCTCTTAAGGTTTCTGCGTGTAATTCTTCAGAAAAGTTTTCAGCCGCGCCGCAATTATTTCAAGTTGCGAAACTTCGGGCAGATAGACAATCCGGAAATGGTCCGGCTTCTGATAATTGAATCCCCGCCCATGCGTCATAAGGACATGGTGCGCGTGCAGAAAGTCCAGTACAAAGCGCTCGTCGTCCACAATCCCAAAGCGTTTCACATCGAGCTTCGGAAAGATATAGAAAGCCGCTTTCGGTTTGACTGCCGAAAGCCCCGGTATCTCCTGAATCGCACGCCAGATGCACTCACGCTGTTCGTAGATGCGGCCGCCGGGCCGGAGCAGCGGCGCGGCGCTGTACGGTTCTTTCATCGCTTCCCGGATGACAAGCTGCGCCGGCACATTCGCGCACATCCGCATCGAAGCCAGCATGCGCACGCCTTCAATATAATCACGCGCCAGTTCCGTACGCCCCGAGAAGCAAAGCCACCCGCAGCGGAAACCCGCGGCCATGTGGGATTTGGAAAGGCCGTTGAAGGTCACGTTGAAGACTTCGTCCGCTCCGTCAACCGACGCAGTTGACAAATGCCGCTCTCCCTCCAGGATAAGCCGATCGTAAATCTCATCGCTGAAAATTATCAGATCATGCTTTTTCGCAATCTTCACAATTTCTTCAAGCGTTCCGCGCGGGTAGAGCGCACCGGTCGGATTGTTGGGATTGATCAGGACAATCGCCTTTGTAGACGGCGTTATTTTGCTCCGGATATCGGCGATGTCCGGCAGCCAGCCGTTCGCCTCGTCACAGCAGTAATGCACCACCCTGCCGCCGCAGAGCGTCGCGCTGCTTGTCCAGAGCGGATAGTCAGGCGTGGGAATAAGGATTTCATCGCCATCGTCCAAAAGCGCCTGCAGCGCGATATTCACGAGCTCGCTGACGCCGTTCCCCGTAAAGACATGGTCCGGCCGCACGCCGCGGATACCTTTGGATGTGCAGTAATCCGCGATCGCCTCGCGCGCCTCGGGTATGCCGACGCTGTCCGAATACGGTTCCCCGCGGCGTACCGCCGCTCGCATCGCTTCCTCGACGAAATCCGGCGCGTACAGACCGAACGCCGCCGGGTTTCCGGTATTGAGCGGAATGATCTCGATGCCTTTCGCCGCCATGCGGGCCGCTTCGTCCGCGACCGGGCCGCGAATATCGTAGCCCACGTTGTTTAGTTTTATCGTCTTTTTGAATTCTTTCATCCTCAAAGGATACCGCAAAGATCGGAAGACGGCAAGCGGCGCCGGCTCACGCCGGCGCCGCCGCCGCTGTTATTTGCAGCCCTGTATCATTTGCTGTGATAGCTGCTTCGCTTTTTGACTGCCAGAATCAAACCGAGCGCTATTACGGTGCCGGCCAACCATAGCCAGTACACCTCTACGCCGGAGTCTCCCGTTACCGGCACTGTCGGCGGTGTTCCCGACGGCGGCGTTACGGGCGGCGGCGGTATTGAGGTCTTCTCGTTCGTGATGGTCGCGACCGACCATACATCGCGGGCTCCGTTCCAAACCGGCTGGGAATAGCTCGTCTTACAATCGGCAGGCGGGCCGTTTGGGAAGATTTCCTTCACGGTATATTCTATAAACTGCACATTGCCGCTGGCATTCGGATACAACGTGTATACCGACAGGCCGCCCCATTGGTAACTCCAGCCGTTGCCCTGGTTCAGCTCCACCGGATTGGACACCGGGGTAGCGGTCCCGGCCGGCCCGTCTTTTTCGTACAGTTGCACGTATACCGGTTCGGGCGTAAGGCCCTTCCAGGTTTTTTTCACGGCGACGTTTGTAGTGGGGACGCCCAGTATGCCGTCGTTGCCGAAATCGCGGATCTGTATGATATAATTCCCGCCTCCGACACGCGTCATGCTGCTGTTATTGAATGTCTGTTCGACATAGCCGTTCGTGCCGGTGGGATTGCTTTTTTTCGCCGTGGTCGTGACCATATTTTCCGTTCGCGGCTTTCCGGAATCGATATAGGGCGCGCCGGTCCCGGGGACCGTATAGGTTTGGCTGTCCACCTGGGTATACCTCTCGCTGATATACCCCTGCGCATTCAAATTGAAATATTCATCCCGGGCATAAAACGGGCCGGTGTCGCCATTCACGGCCGGCCTGTAATCGCCGCTGTCGAGGACATACAGCGGGACTTTGCCGCTTGGGTCATAATAGTAATAGTAAGGATCGGCGTAGTCGAGTTCGCAAAACGCCGTTGTCACGTCACTGCTGACATCGTATTGGTTCGTGAAAAACGTAAGGACGCTCGGATAAGCGTATGACCATGGGGGCGACGTCCTGGTGAACGTCTGCTTGTACGCAGCGTCGATCTTATCCAGGGTCAGCGAATTTTGAAGCCCAACGGCATAAATGGCGTGAATCGGCGAAACCTCTTTGATTTCCGCCCCGACAATCTTGCTGTTCACGACATCCGCCTTTATGGTG
>WRFF01000046.1 GCA_009778945.1 Clostridiales bacterium
ACGGCAAAGAAATGAAAAGCGGATTCGCGGCGATTATCGGAAGGCCCAACGTTGGAAAGTCAACGCTGCTCAACGCGTTTGTCGGGGAAAAAGTCGCGATCACGGCGGACAAGCCGCAAACGACGCGCAACCGCATCCGCGGGATCTACAACGGCCCCGTTTCGCCCGGAGCGGAAGAGCAATGCCAGATCGTATTCATCGACACGCCCGGGATCACGCGGCCGCGCAATAAGCTGGGAACGTTTATGGCCGACCAGGCGCTGAAAACCTTAGGCGACGTGGACGCGATCCTATTTGTGACGGATGCCCCGCTTTCGGACAGAGGCGGAGACCGTTTCATTTTGGGACAGCTTCAGGGAGTCGGGACGCCGAAATTCCTCGCTCTCAACAAGATGGACCTGCTGGCTCCCGACGTGTATCGAAAGGCCTACGAAGCGTATGAACAGACCGGGCTCTTTGAGGAGATCGTCGGAACCAACGCGCTGAAACAGGAAAATACGGATTATTTGATCCGCATTATTGCCGCTCGCCTTCCGGAGGGCCCGGCTTATTTTGAAACCGGCCTCTATACGGATATGCCGGAACGCTTCCTTGCGGCGGAGATCATCCGCGAAAAGATCCTGCGCTATCTGCGGGACGAGATACCGCACGGCGTAGCGGTGGAGATCGAAGCCTTTGAGGAAGAACCGGAAAGAATAAATATTTCGGCGGTCATCTATACGGAAAAGAAATCCCACAAAGGGATCCTGATCGGAAAGGATGGGCATACGCTGAAGGGCATCGGAAAGAGCGCGCGGGAGGATCTCGAGGCGCTGCTCGGGATGCATGTCCGGCTTGGGCTTTGGGTCAAGGTCAAGGAAAACTGGCGTGACAGCGATTTCCTGCTCTCTTCGTTCGGTTACCGGGAGTGAGCGGCGCGGTGAGGACGGAAGGGATCGTCATCCGCCAGACGCAGACGACGGGCGCGCGGAAAATGGTGCTTCTGTTCACAAGGGAAGCGGGTAAGCTCAGCGCGGGAGCGTACGGGCCGGAACGCGGAAAATCCGGATCGGCGCTCGCTTTCCGGCCTTTTACACGCGGCCTGTATGAACTGCGGGAGGGCAGGCCGGGGTATTTTTCCGTCACGCAGGCGGAGGTGGTCGACGCCTGCTTTGCGATCGGAGAAGACGCGGACCGGTTTGCGGAAGCGTCGTTCGTGCTCGAATTCACCGATAAGCTGTTGCCGGAGCGGGGCGCGTGCCCGGAAATCTACGATTTATTGACGGATTATTTCGATCTGGTGCAGGCGCGCAGGGATGATTTCCGCCTGCTGACGCTCTCTTATCTGATCAAAATCCTGCAGCTAACGGGCGTCTTTCCGGAGGCCGCGGAGGTGGCGCGCGAGTTGCGGATCGACCCGAATGATGATATATTGAACTGTATGTCATTTCTCCTGGAAAACCCATTGAAACGGATGGAGAAACTGACGCTTAAACCGGAGGAGGAAGACAGGCTCTTCGCACTGCTCAGGCGCTTTGCCGGCGATCATCTCGAACTTGGCGCGCTTAAAAGTGAGAAGATGCTGAGGTCTCAGCGGAAAGGAGATATACCATGGAAATAACACTGGAAAAGATCGAACTGGTGAAAGACAGGACCGGTGTCAGCTACAAGGAAGCGAAAGAAGCGCTGGAAGCGGCGGACGGCAACGTGGTCGACGCGATTATCGCAATCGAAGAGCAGGTCAACCAGAAGGCCTATACGAAGTTTTCCGACGGCAGCACAAAGGTCATGGACACGATCAAGGAGTATATCAAGAAGGGCAATGTTGCGCGTATCGTTGTGAAGAAAGAGGAGGAAGTCGTCGTCAGCCTGCCGGTCAATGCGGTCATTATCGGAACCGTGCTCGCCTGGTGGCTGACCGTGATCGCAACCGCGATCACCCTCGGCACCCGCTGCTCTATCGAGCTCGTCAAGACGGACGGGACGGTGGTCGATATCACCGGAAAGATCTATGATACGGCGGATGTGGCGAAAGAGAAGGGCGGCGAGGCTTTTGATACGATCCGCACGAAGGCGCAGGACGCGGCGGACAAGGCCAAAAATATGAAGGACGACACCGTCAGCAGCGCGGCGGAGATCAAGGATATCGTGGCCGACGCGGCGCAGGATATCAAAAAAACCGTGAAGAGGGATGCGAAAGACACGGAGGGGAAGACGGAAGAAGAATGACAAGCGAAACGGACGCGGCGCAAAGCCGCAGCGTAACGATGGAAAAACTGGTGGCCCTCTGTAAAAACCGCGGATTCATCTATCCCGGCTCCGAGATCTACGGAGGGCTTGCGAACAGTTGGGATTACGGCCCTCTCGGCGTCGAGCTTAAGAACAATATCAAACGCGCCTGGTGGAAGAAATTCGTACAGGAAAGCCCCTATAACGTCGGTGTCGATACGGCGATTTTGATGAACCGCGAGGTCTGGGTCGCCTCCGGCCACGTCGGCGGCTTTGCGGACCCCCTGATCGACTGCAAGGGCTGCCGGGAGCGCTTTCGGGCCGATCAACTGATCGAGGCGTGGCGCAAAGAGAAGGAGGGGGTCACGACCCCGCTTGACGGATGGACGAACGAGCAGATGGAGGCCTTCATCAGGGACAACGGCATTCCCTGCCCTTCCTGCGGCAAGACGGATTTCACAGCGATCCGGCAGTTCAACCTGATGTTCCGGACGCATGCCGGCGTCACGGACGACTCGAAAAACGAACTCTATATGCGGCCGGAAACCGCGCAGGGCATCTTCGTCAATTTCAAAAGCGTACAGCGGACCAGCCGGAAGAAGATACCCTTCGGAATAGCGCAGGTCGGGAAGAGCTTCCGCAACGAGATCACGCCGGGCAATTTCATTTTCCGCACGCGCGAGTTTGAACAGATGGAGCTTGAGTTCTTCTGCGAGCCGGGCACCGATCTGGAATGGTTTGATTATTGGAAAAAAACCTGCCATAATTTCCTGCTTTCGCTCGGGATGCGCGATGAAAACATCCGGCTGCGCGACCATGACCCGAAGGAATTGTCGCACTACAGCAACGCGACGACGGACATCGAGTTTCTCTTCCCGTTCGGGTGGGGCGAACTTTGGGGCGTGGCGGACCGGACGGATTTCGACCTCAAAAGCCATCAGGAGCATTCCGGCGAGGATATGGGCTACCGCGACCCGGACACCAACGAAAAATACGTGCCGTACTGCATCGAGCCGTCGCTCGGCGCGGACCGCGTGCTGCTCGCGTTCCTGACGGACGCTTACGACGAGGAGGCGCTGGCGGACGACGAAAAGGCGACGGATGAGGCACGGACGGTCCTGCGTTTTCACCCGGCGCTCGCGCCGTTCAAAGCGGCTGTATTGCCGCTCACCAAGAAACAGGCGGAGCGCGCGGAAGCGTTGCATGCGGAGCTTTCCGGGCATTTCATGGTCGATTATGACGTGAGCGCCAATATCGGGAAACGGTACCGCCGCCAGGATGAGATCGGCACGCCGTTCTGCATCACGGTGGATTTCGATACCGAGGCGGACGATACGGTGACGGTGCGCGACAGGGACACGATGGAGCAGATCCGGCTTCCGATTTCAGCGCTGCGCGCCTATATCGAGGAGAAGCTCGTTTTTTAAGGGAAAGGGACATGCCCCGTGCTGTCAGATCTCAAAATCTTATTGGTTATCATCCTGTGCATCCCGGTCGTCTATATCGGGGTCCGTTTCTGTTCCGTCCTCGTGGATAACGCGATCGCGGGCCGAAAACAGAAGACGAAAAAGGATTCCAAATAAGCATGTTTGTGAGCTTTGAAGGCGGAGACGGTTCCGGGAAGTCTACGCAGGCCGCATTGCTCGCGCAGTGGTTCGAGTCGCGGGAGCGGGACGTGCTGCTGACGCGGGAGCCCGGCGGCACGCCGATCGGGGAGCGGATCCGCGCGATCCTGCTCGACCCTGATTTCGGCGAAATGGCGCCGATAACGGAGATGCTGCTCTACGCGGCGGCCCGCGCGCAGCTTGCGCACGAAGTGATCGCGCCGGCGCTTGCGGCCGGAAAGACAGTGATTTCAGACCGCTGGCTGGACTCCAGCCTGGTCTATCAGGGTGTCGCGCGCGGGCTCGGCCGGGCGGTGGCGGAGGTCAACCGCCACGCGACGGAAGGGCTGATGCCGGACATCACGTTTTTGCTTGATGTCGATCCTGTCGTCGGGCTTGCGCGGGCGCGGCACGACGGAACGCTTGCCGCCGCGGCGCTAAGTGACACGCCGGGCCATGACCGCATCGAGGCGGAAGGCCTCGCCTGGCATCAGGCGGTGCGCGAAGGCTTTCTGGCGCTGGCCCGGAAGCACCCGGAGCGGATTGCCGTCATAGACGCCTCTGGCTCTCCGGATGAAGTACACGAACGGGTCATCCGTTTGTACGGGGAACACGCCGGAGATGCCGGCCGGAAAGCTTGAGGGGCAAATGAAACAAGAGCTTCTATCGCACGCCATGATCGTCGCCGGAGGAACGCCGGAGGAGCGGGGCCGCACCGCGAACGGGATCCTGAAAACGCATTTCGCGGATGATGCCGAAGCGGCGCGCAAAATAGACGCGGGGATTTTCGAAGATCTGCTTTTTCTGTACAGGGCGGAGGAGAAAGCGGAGATCACGGTCGATCAAATCGCATCGCTGATCGAATTTCTTGCCCGGCGGCCTTTCGCCTCCACAGGGCGCGCGGCTGTGATCGAGGATGCGGACAGAATGAATACCGCCGCCCAAAACAAACTTCTCAAACAGTTGGAGGAACCGGCGCCCGGCGTGGTAATCCTGTTGCTCACAAGCGCGCCTGCCAGGCTGCTGCCGACTGTGCGCTCGCGCTGTACGCTTCGCTGGCTCGGTTACGCAAAACCCGGACTGCCTTCCGCCGCGGCTGCGGAGGATATCCGGGAACTCGTGAGGCTGCTGTTGTTCGAAAAGGGCACGCTGCCTGATGCGTGGGCTTTGTGCGCCGGTTATGAAAAAGACCGGAGCGACACGCTCGCATTTTTGGATACGCTGTCTTTCTTCCTGCGCGACCTGGCGGCCGGGTCGCTGGATGCAGCGCTGCTCCCGGCGGACAGCCTGACAACCCCGGAAGCGTCCGCACGCATGGGCGCAAAATACCGAGGGGCCTGCCTGCGCTGCATGCCTGCCGTGGAACGGGCGATTGGGCGGGCGGAAAACGGGGATTCCTGCAAGACAGCGCTGAGGGAGATGGCGCTTACGATGAAAATGGAGACCGCAAGCGAAAAACTTATGCAGAAAGGGTATATGTAGCATCATGAATAAGGCAATCGCGGTGAAGTTTCGGACTTCACAAAAGCATTATTATTTCGATCCCGGCGATATCGAAGTGAAGAACGGGGATTTCATTATCGTGGAAACATCCCGCGGGCTCGAAATCGGCGTAGTGCGCGGCGGAGTCGCGGAAAAGAAAAGGCAGGAACTGGGACGCAACCTCAAGAAGATCCTGCGCCTTGCGACCGAAGAGGATAAGGAAGCGGAACGCCAAAACCTTACCCGGCGCAACGAGGCCATTGCGCTCTGCAAAGAGCGCATCGAAGCCTTCGGGCTTGACATGAAACTGATCGACGCCGAATATACGTTTGACGGATCCAAGCTGATTTTTTATTTTTCCGCGGAGAAGCGCGTAGATTTCCGTGATTTGGTAAAGGATCTGGCAAGCCATTTCCATATGCGCATCGAACTGCGGCAGATCGGCGTGCGGGACGAAGCGCGGATCCTCGGCGGGTTCGGCAACTGCGGCCGCGAACTCTGCTGCAAGGGCTGGCTTCAGGATTTCGAGCCGGTCTCCATCAAGATGGCAAAAGTGCAGAATTTATCGCTGAATCCGGGAAAAATTTCCGGAAGCTGCGGCCGGCTCATGTGCTGCCTCAAATATGAGAACGACATCTATCAGGAACTGAAAAAAGGCCTGCCGAATCCGGGGGAAACCATCGACGCGCCGATCGGCAAGGCGAAAGTGATGGATGTGAGTATTTTTAACGGCACCGTCCGTGTCAAGCGTATCGAGGAAGAGCGGACAAAGGACTGTCCCGAACGTCTCGGCGATGAAGTATTCGAATACGGGAAGGATGAGATTCACCGCCGCAGAAAGATAACAAAAAACGGCGTTGCCTCCGAATTCGTGGATCGGGAAATCGTCAACGCCTTAAAAGATGATCTGATCAGTGTTGTTGTAGAAGAAGAAAGCTAAAGCGCTTTGAGTTCATCGAGACATTCGCGGCAAATATTTTTCCCGTGAATGTTGGTCACATCTACCGCGCTGCCGCAGAAGATACAGGCCGGCTCATATTTCTTGAGAATGATATTGGCGCCGTCGACATAGATCTCGATGGGGTCTTCTTTCTGAATGTCGAGCGTACGGCGCAGCTCCATAGGCAGGACGATCCGGCCCAACTCATCCACTTTTCTTACAATTCCTGTAGCTTTCATTTTTTTCTCCTTTTATTCAACATCCGATTCTATGGAAGAATCATACAAAACATGTAGATTACTATATATTGTCCCACCACATTCCATTCTTGTCAATAGATACATAGGGATGGTGTTCAGTTATTTTTATTTTTCTCCGGATCCTTTTTCAGGGCCTTCGTAATGTTCGTAAACATCGTAACCAGGATGGAAACCACGGCCAGGATGTTCTGGCCGTCCTTCATCTTTCCCGAAATTCCGGAGAGGGTCTTGGACATCTTCTCAATACTGGTGTCAAGCTGTTTCGTCCGCCTTGACGCGGCCTCCGATACGACCTCAAAATCCGTGAGGACCTTATCGAGTTTGATCAGGGACTTCCCAAGCCGATACACCGCAATGATGGCGAAAATAACCAGGATGATCGCCCCGATAATCAACAGGCCGAGCAAAACCTGCGTTGTGTCCATGTGCAAATCTAACATAGCAATACTCCTCTTCTTTGCAAGTATTTCGCAAGGTAATTAAATAATGGTAAGAATATTATCGCTTACCCCACCGTGTAATGCAAGTGATTTGCTCAAAAGGGAATGCATTTTGCGACGGACGGAAGGCTATTTCGTATTCGGCAATAAAAAAAATAAAGATTTCTGTTTCAATTCAGGGTAGTGCGGTATAAATAATTCGTGAATAGTCGCAACTCCTATTCATAACAACTCTCCTATCAATAACGGCAAAAGAACCGGTTTTTCTACCGGTTCTTTTGTCGTATGGTATACTTTTGGGCAGATACAATAGCAGAAAGAGTGAAAAACAAAGGAAAACGGATTCTATGAAGCAAATCGGACTGAATGAACTCAGACAGATGTTTCGGGACTTCTATGTCTCAAAAGGGCATCTGGGGCACCCGAGCTATTCGCTCGTACCGGAGAGGGACAAGAGCCTGCTCCTCATCAATTCGGGCATGGCGCCGCTGAAGCCCTATTTCGCAGGGCTTGAAGAGCCGCCGGGCCGGCGTATGACAACCTGCCAGAAATGCGTCCGGACGGGCGATCTGGAGAATGTAGGGCATACGGCCCGGCACGCCACCTTCTTTGAAATGCTCGGCAGTTTTTCATTCGGGGATTATTTCAAACGCGAAAGCCTGCTTTGGGGGTGGGAGTTCATCACGGAGGTCCTTGAAATGCCCGTGGAACGCCTCTGGGCGTCTGTCTACGAAGAGGACGACGAGGCGTACGCTATCTGGACGGGCGAGGTGGGGATTGATCCCGCCCATATCGTTCGCTTGGGAAAAGAGGACAATTTCTGGGAGATCGGGCTCGGCCCCTGCGGCCCCTGTTCGGAGATCTATTTTGACCGCGGGGAGAAATACGGCTGCGGGCGCGAAGATTGCCGTCCGGGCTGCGAATGTGACCGCTATGTGGAATTCTGGAATCACGTGTTCACCCAGTATGACAGCGACGGGAAAGGAAACTACGCGCCGCTCGCACATCCGAATATCGACACCGGAATGGGTCTGGAACGCCTTGCCTGCATCATGCAGGATACGGATTCGATCTTTGATGTGGATACGATCCGGCATATCCTCGACGAAGTCTGCCTCAGGTCCGGCGCCGTCTATGAGAACGGCGGGGCCCAGACGGATATTTCCCTTCGAATAATAACCGACCATATCCGTTCCGTCACCTTTATGATCGGAGACGGGATCCTGCCTTCGAACGAGGGCAGGGGATATGTGCTGCGCAGACTGCTTCGCCGCGCTGTCGTCCACGGGAGGAAACTGGGATTGAAAGGCAGCTTCCTCGCGGGCCTCTCGGGCCGGGTGGTGGAAATTTCCGGCCACGAATATACCGTGATACAGGAAAAACAGGACTATATCCGAACGGTCATCTTGAAGGAGGAAGAGCGTTTCGCGGCTACCATCGACCAGGGGCTGGCGTATTTGGACGAACAGGTAGGGGAATTGAAACGCACCGGGTCGGCTGAGCTTCCGGGCGATCGCGTGTTCTTCCTTTACGATACGCTTGGCGTGAATCCGGAACTTACCAGGGAAGTTCTCGAAGAACAGGGGCTTACGATTGATGAGGAAGGCTTCCGCGCAGAACTGCGGAAGCAACAGGAAAAATCGCGCCGCGGCATCACCGTGACAGACGATGAGGCCTGGAAAGCGAATGAAGCGATCTTCTCCGGGCTCCCCGCTACGGAGTTTGACGGATATGATACTTTACAAGAAAAAATTATTGTAACCCTAATTGTAAAAGACGGGGCCGCGGCCGACAGCGCCCATGAAGGAGAGCAGGTGCAGGCGGTCTTTGACCGGACGCCTTTCTACGCGGAAAGCGGCGGCCAGCGCGCGGATACCGGGACCGTCTTTTCGGCGGAAGCCAGCGCGGAAGTCCTTTCTGTCCTCAAATCCGGCGAAGTTGCCGTACATACTCTGCGTATTCTGAGCGGGGAACTGCACGTTACAGGCGAGGTGACCGGAAGTGTGGATACGCCCGCGCGCAACCGCACCGCGCGCAATCATACGGCGACGCATCTGCTCCAGCAGGCGCTTCGTGAAGTGCTCGGCCCGCATGTGACGCAGGCGGGGTCCGCGGTGGACGCCCATATGCTACGCTTCGATTTCACGCATTTCGAAGGGCTTACGCGCGAACAGCTTGCAGCGGTGGAGCACCGCGTGAATGCGGCGATCGACGCGTTTTATCCGGTCACGGCAACGTGGACGACGCTCGCGGAAGCTAAGGCCTGCGGCGCGATGGCGCTGTTTAACGAGAAGTATGGCGATCATGTGCGCATGGTAGAGATCGGCGATTTCAGCCGGGAACTCTGCGGAGGAACGCATGTTCATAATTCCGGTGAGATCGGCGGCTTTCATATCCTGTCCGAGTCTTCGATCGGCAGCGGAGCGCGCCGTATTGAGGCGATCACAGGCACCAATCTCCTGGCGCCGCTCGCCCGTGCGGAAAATCTTTTGACGGAGCTTGCCGTTCTGTACAAGGCGCAGCCGGACACGCTGAAAGAGCGGGCGGAAGCGGCGCTTGACGAGCTGAAAACGGCGCGCAAGGCACTGGGGACCGCGCAGCAGGAGAGGGCAGGGGATCTCGCGGGGTCTCTGTTTGAAGATGCTGAAACTATTGAAAATACAACGCTTGGAAGGGTGCGTTTCCTCCGATTCATTTCGGGCGAAATGGATGCGGAGGCGTTGCGGGACCTGTCGGATCGCCTGCGCTCACAGGAAAAGGGATTTGCCGCAGCGCTTTTGTCCACGGCGGAAGACAAACTGGCGATCCTTATCACCGTTTCGGACGACCTGGTACAAAAGGGCTTGCACGCGGGTCAGATGGTGAAGACTGTCGCGGCGGCGGCGGGCGGCGGCGGCGGCGGGAAAGCCGATATGGCGCAGGCCGGCATCAAAGATCCTTCAAAAGCCCCGGACGTCCTGGCCGCGGCCGAAACGTATCTGAAAGCGTTTGCAAAATAGCATACAAAACCTGAACTTGTGGTATACTGAAAACAATCACGAAAGAGGAGGCGCATAGATCTGCGTTTCCGTAAGGAAAACAGCATGAAGGAGCGTGAGGACAATGGAAGACAGAAAGACACAGGTATTTACAGGAAGCGACAGCGGCGAACAGAAGACGACGTACGATATCTTGAAGGCCGTCTATGATGCGCTCGATGAAAAGGGCTACAATGCCATTGATCAGATGGTCGGCTATATTCTGTCCGGGGATCCCTCTTATATTACCGGCCATAACAACGCGCGCAATCTGATCCGGCATATTGAGCGTGACGACCTCGTCGAAGAGTTGCTGACAAAATATCTCCGCAAATAACAGAAGCGTGGACAGGACTGTCGGCAAAACGCTCGCGCTTGACGTGGGCGACAGGCGTATCGGCATTGCGATTTCTGACGACCTCGGCCTGACGGCGCGAGGTCTTTTGGTACTGGAAAGCGTTTCCGTAAAAAAGGATACGTCAAAAATTCTGGATATTTTGAAGGAAAACAAATGTTTGCGCATCGTGGCCGGATTGCCGGTCAAGCTCGACGGCACGGACAGCCTCCAGACAGAAAAAGTACGGCAATTCGCCGCGGCGCTCGAAAATAAGCTGCGCAGCAACGCCATGGGCGATATTCCGGTCATTTTGCATGACGAACGGTTCAGCACAAAGATCGCAGAGGAAACATTGATCGAAGCCGGCGTACGCCGCGAGAAGCGCAAAGAAATCATCGACAAACAGGCCGCTGCCGTTATCCTGCAGGATTGGCTGGAAACGCAAAAATAAAGCTGATGTTTTGGGAATAGTTTCTCCCCAGTCAATATAATATAAAGCTATATGCAAGTTGTTATATACATCAGCACATTTACGGAATCGTCGCGAAACTACGGTTTCGTAAATGTGCTGATGTTTTGGGAATAGTTTCTCCCAGTCAATATAATATAAAGCTATATGAAACTATTCCCAAAACATAGATTTTAGGAATAGTTATGCAACTTTGCGATAAAACAAATTCCCATAGCTTAAGCCCTTCTACGCTTCATTCAGCGGGACTCTCAATATCTGCCCTGCCTGCAGTTTTCCCGGTTCGATATGGTTGAACGTGCAAATCTGCTGTACGAGCTCGCGCGTATCCCGCGAACCGTCGTTATAGCGCTCCGCAATTCCCCAAACGGTATCGCCGGAGTGAACCTGGACGGCTTCTGTCCGCAGCAGTTCCGACGCATGCGCCCTGTTGACTACCGGCATATCCGCCCCCTTCCCATCCTGCGCGTAGACAAAACCCCCTATGCTGGTCACGGCGCAAAGCCCCAGCACGATCACCGGTATCCGCGAACGCCGTATCGCCTTTGCGCGCCTCTCCTGCAGCAGCCATCTGCGCCGCCTGCAGATTCTTCTGTTTATGTCTTTTGTGTCCTTCATGTCCTTCATTGCCAGCACCTCGCTTTGCTATCACGGAAACGCCGTTTGATCTACAGCGTCTCGTTTAACAACCGAATTTAGAACT